>CAVIOJ010000135.1:0-11278 GCA_963644225.1 Lachnospiraceae bacterium
GGCTTCTGCAATATCTTCGTCGTCTCCTTTTCCTCCGGAAACTATACATAAAATCTGGTCGTTTTTTAAGAGGCAGGAAAGCCCGGCATCTAGACGTTCGCAAAGCATGAGGCTTGGCTTTTTGCCATACACTTTACAGCCTAATATAACAAGAACTTCTTTTTTATCATTTGCAATGTCTTCTCCTACGGCTCCAATTCCTATTAAAATTCCTACTAGAATAAAGGTAAAGAAAAAGAGGCCAAGAAGGCAAAGAATGAGTATGCAAAAAATTTTTTGTGGTGACGTATAGGCGGCATGGAGCCCCGCAAAAAAGAAGCTATTTATTTTTTTAAAAAAGCATCCATAGAAAAAGAGAAAAAGGCAAAAAAGTATACCGCAAATATTTCCGGGATTTAAGATTCGTTTGGTAAAAAATGGTGCTAAAAACCATAAAAGCAAAAGAATGCTTATGATAATAAAAAATATAGGTAAAATAATTGCTTGCATACGAATTTCCTCCTTGATTTAGGATAGCATACTTTGTCTTGATTATGGTATACTAAACTCTGTGTATGTTTTTACAAATCAACTAATACAGGAGAAATAATATGAGTAAAAAAACAGATCCCTCCATTATTGATGGAAGAGTAGAAAAATTAAGAAATCTGATGGCAGAAAAAGGAATTGATGTCTATGTGGTTCCTACATCAGATGATCACATTTCAGAATATGTTGGAGAGCATTATAAGTGCAGATCTTTTATCACAGGCTTTACCGGATCTGCTGGTACAGCAGTTATCACTGCAAATAAGGCAGGCGTTTGGGTAGACGGTCGTTATTTTGTACAGGCTGCTTATCAGGTAAAGGACAGCTGTGTGAAGATGTATCGTCTTGCAGAACCAGAGGAACCTACCGTTATGGAATTCGTCAAGGCCAATTTAAAGGAAGGCGGAGTGATCGGATTTGACGGTTCTTGTATGTCTGCTGGAGAAGCAAAAGAATTAAAAGAAATTGCAGACGAAAGAAATGGCAAGATTGCCATGGATGACAACTTGATTGATGTTATTTGGGAAGACCGCCCACCTCTTCCAAGTGAGCCTGTATTTTTGCTTCGTCAGCAATATGCTGGAGAGTCTACTGCAGACAAATTACAGCGCATCAGAGAAGAGATGAAAAAACTTGGAGCAAGCGCTCATCTGATTGGAAGTCTTTATGATATCGCATGGATTACCAACTTGCGTGGCGGAGACATTTCCCATGTCCCTGTATTTTTATCATTTATGTATCTCGAGGAAAAAGTCGCTATCCTTTATGCCAATAGTGCAGATTGGACTGAGGAAGTTTTGGACCATTTGAAGGAAGCTGGCATTGCCATCAAGGGATACGATGAGATTTATCATGACTTGAGAGGACTGGTAGAAAAATCAGGTGGCTCTATCCTTATGAACCCGTCTACAACCAATGCAAAACTTATGAATCTCGTAGACAAAGATTCCATCATCGAGGACAGAGACCCATCGGAATTGATGCGTTCCATTAAAAATGACACAGAGATTTCCAATACTATCGAGGCTCATATTTTTGATGGCCTTGCTGTCACCAAGTTTATCTATTATGTCAAGACAGGAATTGGCACTGAACCTATGACAGAGGTTTCTGTTTCAGACTTTTTACAGGAAAAAAGAGAGGAACAGCCGGGATATATTGACTTGAGTTTTGATACTATAGCTGCCTATGGCGCCAATGCGGCTATGATGCACTACAGTGCTACACCAGAGGATTTTGCCACATTAGCTCCAGAAGGAATGTTACTGGTAGATTCAGGCGGTCACTATCTTGGTGGAACTACCGATATTACCAGAACTATCGTCCTTGGACCAATCTCTGATGAGATGAAAAAGATGTATACCCTTGTCTTGAAGGGACATTTGCGTCTTGCAAATGCAAAATTTCCACAGGGAGTTTCTGGCCAAAACTTGGACGCTTTGGCAAGAGGTCCACTTTGGGATTTAGGACTTGATTATCGCTGCGGAACCGGCCATGGCGTAGGTCATATTTTAAATGTTCATGAGGGACCAAATGGTTTCCGTTGGAAGATTAGCGAAAGTTATCCGGTGCAGGAGTTGGTTCCTGGTATGATTACCACAGATGAGCCTGGCTACTACGAGGAAGGCGGATATGGTATCCGTATTGAAAATGAACTTTTATGTGTAATGGCAGAAAAGACAGAGTATGGACAATATTTGCAATTCCAGAATTTGACCTTTGCGCCAATCGATTTGGATGCAGTTGATGCGGACATGCTTACCGACAAGGAAAAAGAATGGTTGAACAACTATCACAGACAGGTATTTGATACCATTAGCCCATATCTTGATGACAAGGAAAAGGAATGGCTGCAATATGAAACAAGAGCAATCTAAAAAGTTATTATTGGTAGATGGACACAGTATTTTAAATCGTGCCTTCTATGGTCTGCCAGATTTGACAAATACAGCGGGGCTTCATACGGGAGCAGTATATGGTTTTTTGACCATGCTTTTTCGTTTCCTTGAACTTGAAAAACCAACTCATCTGACGGTGGCTTTTGACGAGCATGCGCCTACTTTTCGACACAAGATGTATGAGGCCTACAAGGGCACCAGAAAGCCCATGGCAGAAGAGCTTCGCATGCAGGTTCCCATGATTAGAAAAATGCTTGAGGCAATGGGAGTTACTGTGATTTCCAAGCCGGGATTAGAAGCCGATGATTTGCTTGGAACTATGGCAAAGACAGCAGAGAGTGCTGGCTTTGATGTGACTATTTTATCGGGAGACAGGGACCTTTTACAGTTGGCCAGTGACCGGATTAAAATCAGCATTCCAAAGACCAAAAAAGGTGGCACTGAAATTGAAAACTATTATGCAAAAGATGTATTAGAGAACCTTTCGGTTACACCGCTTGAGTTTATTGATGTCAAGGCTCTTATGGGAGATACGGCTGACAATATCCCTGGAGTTCCTGGTATCGGAGCAAAGACGGCGACTGATATTATCGTCAAGTACCACTCTATCGAGGAAGCCCATGCCCATGCCAGTGAACTAAGGCCTCCGCGTGCTTCAAAAAATATTTTGGAATACTATGATTTGGCTGTCCTTTCCAAGGAACTCGCTACCATTGAGGTTCATGCTGATATTGATTATTCCCTTGAGGATGCAATACTTTCGGACCTATATAGGCCTGAGGCTTACGAACTTTGTAAAGAGTGGGAGTTCAAAAATTTATTACCACGTTTTTCGGTTGTACCCCAGAAAAATGAGATGACGGATAGCTTTTATCTGGCAAATGACAGAGAAGATTTTTTTGCCCGAGTAGAAGATTTTGCAAAAGATTCCGAAGCAAATTACATAGGTCTTTATTTGGCATTTACACTTCATAGCGCCACCGAGCAGGTAAAAAATGACCTTCCATTTTTTACCATACATGGACTTGCTTTGGCATCAGAAAATTCAGCTGTCTGGTGCAGTGATTTATCGCTTGATGATTTACAAAAAGTACTGGATAGACTTTTATCATCTGGCAAAAAAATCGCCACCTTATCGGGCAAGGAATTGATAAAAATTGCAGATGCAGATGCGACTTGCCGAAAACTTTCTGTGGACAATTTGTTTGATGTATCTGTGGCTGAGTACTTGCTTGCACCATTGAAAAAAGAGTATTTGACCGAGGATTTAGCTGCTACTTATTTGGATATTTTAATACCTGGCTACAAGGAGCTCTTTGCTAAAAAAACTCTTGCGGAAGCGATTATGTCCATGCCAGAAGAGTTCCTTTCCTATGCCTGCTATCAGGCTTATGTCTGTGCGGCGGTTGCACCAAAGCAGCTTGAGGCCTTAGCGGATGCTGGCATGTTAGATTTATACCAAAAGATAGAACTTCCTTTGGTATTTACCCTTTCTGATATGGAGTTATCAGGAATAGCCATGGATGGGGATGCTCTTGCTTTATATGGAGAAAAATTATCCCAGCGAATTTTAGAACTCGAAAAGACGATTTATCAGGAAGCGGAGATGGAGTTCAATATCAATTCTCCAAAGCAGTTAGGAGAGATTCTTTTTGAAAAACTAGAACTTCCTGGCGGCAAAAAAACGAAGACGGGCTATTCTACTGCAGCAGATGTCTTAGAGGGCCTGGCCATTTCGTATCCTATTGTTGCGGACATTTTAGAATATCGTCAATTGGCAAAATTAAAATCTACTTACGCCGATGGACTTTTGGCCTGCGTGGCTCCTGATGGAAGAATTCATTCTACTTTCCAGCAGACCGTCACAGCGACTGGTCGTATCAGCAGTACAGAACCAAATTTGCAAAATATTCCCGTTCGTATGGAATTGGGCAAGCAGATTAGAAAAGTATTTAAACCGAGAGATGGATATGTATTTGTAGATGCGGACTATTCTCAGATTGAGCTTCGTGTGCTTTCCCATATGTCGGGCGATGAGAATCTGATTGACGCCTTTTTACAGGGACAGGATATCCACAGATCTACCGCGTCATTGGTATTTCACACGCCATTTGATGAGGTCAGTGATTTACAGCGACGCAATGCCAAGGCGGTCAACTTCGGTATTGTCTATGGCATCAGCGCTTTTGGATTGAGCAAGGATTTGGGAATTGATCGAAAAGAGGCGGCCAAATATATCGAGGATTATTTTGTCGCTTATCCACGCATGAAAGAGTTTTTGGATGGACTGGTGGAAACTGGAAAAAAAGATGGCTCGGTAAAAACCATGTATGGAAGAATTCGTCCTATTCCGGAACTTAGTTCCAGCAATTTTATGCAAAAACAATTCGGCGAACGTATTGCTATGAATTCTCCAATTCAGGGAACTGCGGCGGACATTATAAAAATTGCCATGGTTTCTGTACATGACAGATTGCTAGAGGAAGGCTTATCTTCTTGCTTGCTTTTGCAAGTTCACGATGAGCTTTTGATCGAAGCAAAAGAAGAAGAACTAGAAAAAGTAAAAGAGATACTTGCCAAGGAGATGGAAGGAGCGGCCAAACTTTTGGTTCCTCTGACTATCGATATGCATACCGGCAAGACTTGGTACGATGCGAAATAAGATATGAAATTTATAGGAATTACCGGGGGAGTAGGAGCTGGCAAAAGCACGGTTCTGTCCTTCCTAAAAGAAAATTACAATTGCAAAATTTTGCTTGCGGATCTCGTGGCAAAAGATGTGATGAAGCCAGATGGCGTTTGCTTTGACTCTTTGTACGAACTACTTTCTTGCTATGGCATCTTTGATGAATCGGGTTTTATACGTACAGATAAGATGGCAAAGGTTTTGTTTGAAGATGATATTATTCGTCAAAAAGTAAATGCAATCGTTCATCCGGCTGTAAAGCAAACAGTGTTAAACGAAGTAAAAAAAGCAAAGGCGGATGGCGAGTTAGATTACTTCTTTTTTGAAGCGGCTTTACTTTTAGAGGAAGATTACGATGCCTACTGCGACGAGGTTTGGTATATTTTTGCCACAGAAGAAGAACGCCGCAAGCGCCTGAAGGCAGATCGCGGTTATTCCGATGAGAAAATTGACGGGATTTTTGCCAGCCAATTAAAAGAGGAGACATTTCGCAGTCGTTGTCACCATGTGATAGACAGCAGTGGAAGCGTAGAACAGACGAGAGAACAGGTGAAATTACTTTTGCAAAAGGAGTGTACAAAATGAGCGAAATAAATCAGATGTCAGATTTTGTATTTGGTCTTGATATAGGAACCAGAAATGTGGTTGGTACCGTAGGTTACCAGTCCGACGATGGATTTCGTGTTGTGGCCCAGTGTGTCAGAGAACACCAGACCAGAGCTATGCTGGATGGTCAGATTCATGATATCGGTCGCGTGGGCGATACCATTGGTGAGGTAAAGGCGGAATTAGAGAGTCAGATAGAAGCACCCCTTAGCCAGGTATGTATCGCGGCCGCAGGACGTGTGCTTCGTACAGTTACTACTTCTGTAGCCTATGAATATCCTGAGGAGACCATAGTTACAGGAGAGGATTTGCATACTCTTGATTTGATGGGAATTGACCAGGCACAGCAGGAACTTTTAGCTGAGGGCAACAACAAGTACAAGTTTTACTGCGTTGGATATTCTGTCATGAAGTACTATTTAAATGACGAACTTTTTACCAGTCTGGAAGGACATAAGGCCAACAAAATCGAGGAAGTGATTATTGTTACCTTCCTGCCAGAGGATGTAGTAGACGGTTTGTATGCAGCAGTAGAGAGGGCAGGACTTCAGGTTGCCAATCTTACATTAGAGCCTATTGCCGCTATCAATGTGGCTATACCGGAAAACTTCCGCATGTTAAATATTGCCTTAGTAGATGTAGGAGCAGGAACATCTGATATCTGTATCACCAGAGATGGAAGCATTATTGCTTATGGCATGATTCCTTTTGCGGGAGATGAACTTACAGAAGTCATTGTGCAGGCCTATCTGGTGGACTTTGCTACAGCTGAACAGATCAAGCTTGACTCTACAGAATTAGAAGAAGTTACTTTTGAAGACATCATGGGTATTTCCCATACCATCCCAGCCGAGGAAGTATGGAAATTGACAGAGCCTGTAAGGGAAAAAATGACTACGGAAGTGGCAAACAAAATTCGTGAACTCAATGGAGACAAATCTGTAAGTGCTGCTTTTATCGTAGGCGGCGGTGGCAAGATTCATGGTTATACCAACTCTCTTGCCAGCAAGTTAGATATCGTTCCTGAGCGTGTAGCCCTTCGTGGTGAAGAAGTGATGAAAAATATCATCTTCGAGCAAAAAGAGATTAAAAAGGATCCTCTTTTAGTTACACCGATTGGAATTTGCCTTAGCTATTATGAGCAAAAAAATAACTTTATCATGGTTCACTTCAATGGTGAGATGATGAAGCTTTATGACAATGGTCATCTTACTGTAGTTGACGCAGCTATGCAGGCGGGATTTACTACGGAAGAACTTTTCCCTAGACGCGGACAGGAGATACATTTTACAGTCAATGGAACTCCACGCATGGTAAGAGGGGGCGAGGGAGAGTCTGCTATTGTAAAAATGAATGATGTTACAGTAGGGATGAATACTCCATTAGAGTTCAACAGTTTTATTACTATCGAGCCTTCTACTTTAGGCGAAGCTGCCAGATGTACCATCGAGGATTTAGATGAATTCACCGTTGACAATATGTCCTTTGAAGTATGTGGAAAGCGTGTGCTTTGTCCAAAGTTTGTAGAGGTCAATGGTTCATTAGAACCAGGCAGTTACGAAATTTGCGAAGGAGATGTTATTGAGACCAGAAGTTTCTATACAGTAGGACAGTTAGCAGAGTTTATGGATGTGGAGTTGGATATGGACCATGATATTTTAGTCAATAATCGTCCAGCCAGCTTGGATTCTTTGATCTATGAGAATTTTTCTGTGGATTGGACAGTCCTTTCTTTTGCCACAGCAGGAGAGTCCACAAAGCAAACCATCCAGACTACCAGCCCTGCAAGTGAGATGCTTGACCAGCTAAAGGAAGTCAGCGAAAATGCCATGCAATACCGGCCATCTTTGTTTGAACGTCTAAATGCCAAGCCAGAGAGTCAGGAGATGCATGAAGTAGCAACTCCCCTAAATAATGGTGTTGCATCAAGGGCTTCGGCTGCTACGGCAGACAGCATTCAGGTCACAGTAAATCACGAGCCAGTCTTACTTACTGGAAAAAGTTCTTATATTTTTGTAGATGTTTTCAATGTCATTGATTTTGATGTACATGCCGGCGGCGGTAGACCGATTGTGACAAAAATCAATGGAGTTCCTTGCGGATATTCAGATGAGATTCATGAGGGCGATGATATTTTAATTTATTGGAAAGAGTAGTAGTTAGCGATGGATTTTTTTAGCGTAGCCAGCGGCAGCAGTGGTAATTGCATCTGCTTAGGCACCAATACCCATCATGTGATGATTGATGCGGGAATCAGCGGCAAGCGAATCGAAGAGGGACTGAACACTTACGATTACACAACTTCAGATATGGATGCGATTTTAGTGACCCATGAGCACAGCGATCATATCAAGGGCTTGGGGGTTATAGCCAGAAAATATGGACTCCCAATTTTTGCAACAGCAGGCACCATCGAAGCGATAAAAAATACAGCTTCCCTTGGAAAAATAGATTCAGGTCTTCTTCACGAGATAAAGGCGGGAGAGACATTTTCAATTGGAGATATGGAGATTTTTCCAATGCCTATCTCCCATGATGCGGCTGATCCGGTAGCTTATATTGTAAATGATGATAAACACCGTTTAGGTGTGGTGACTGATTTGGGCTATTACGACGAGAATACCATCTCTTGTATGCAGTCTTTGGACGCCTTGCTTTTAGAGTCCAATCATGATGTGAATATGCTGCAGGTGGGGGCTTATCCATATGCCTTAAAACAGCGTATTCTTGGAAAAAAAGGTCATCTGTCCAATGAGTCGAGCGGACAGCTTCTAAAGTCTGTTTTGCACGATGATATGAAGCATATTTTTCTGGGACATCTCAGTGCAGAAAATAATTATGCGGATCTGGCATACGAGACGGTGCGCTTGGAGATAAGCTCGGGAGACAGTCCATACAAGCCAGATGATTTCCCTATTGAAGTGGCCAGACGAGACAGACCTTCTGGTATCGTACGATTAGGATAAGATGGCGTGGATTTTATGGCAAAGATTGTGAATTTTTGTCATGAAGTCTTGTGCTATAGTTATAAAAAATGATGCAACAAAAAGGAGAGAAGACATGGAAAAGAACACACAAAAGACAATCATCACTGTGGTAGGAAAAGATACAGTTGGCATTATTGCTAAAATCTGTACTTATTTGGCCGAGCAAAGCATCAACGTACTTGATATTTCACAGACGATTGTACAGGATTATTTCAACATGATGATGATTGTAGATTTTTCGTCTTGCAAAAAGGGATTTGCAGATTGTCAGGCAGACCTTAGTGCACTTGGCGAGGAAATCGGTGTTGTAGTGAAGTGTCAGCGTGAAGAAATTTTTGAAAAAATGCATAGAATCTAGGGAGAAAAGTCATGATCAATATTTGGGAAGTAAATGAGACAAATAAGATGGTCGAGCAGGAAAACTTGGATGTTCGTACCATTACTATCGGAATCAGCCTTCTAGATTGTATGGATTCTGATTTGGATAAGTTAAATGAAAAAATCTATAACAAGATCACTACTGTAGCCAAAGATTTGGTAAAGGTGGGAAAGGAAATCGAGAGCGATTACTGTATTCCGATTGTAAACAAGCGAATTTCTGTAACACCTATTGCCATGGTTGGTTCTGCAGCCTGCAAGTGCCCTGATGATTATGTGACTTTGGCAAAGACTTTGGACCGAGCTGCTAAAACCGTCGGTGTCAACTTTATCGGAGGATACTCAGCTTTGGTATCGAAAGGAATGACACCTGCAGAGGAAAATATGATTCGCTCTATTCCAAAGGCCCTATCTTGTACAGACTTTGTCTGCAGTTCTGTAAATGTAGGCTCTACCAAGACTGGTATCAACATGGATGCTGTTCGCCTGATGGGAGAGATGATCAAGGAAACTGCAGAATATACAAAGGAGTCAGATTCATTAGGATGTGCCAAATTGGTTGTATTTTGTAATGCCCCAGATGACAATCCATTTATGGCAGGAGCTTTCCACGGCGTCACAGAGGCTGATGCCATTATCAATGTAGGAGTTTCTGGTCCTGGCGTTGTAAAAACTGCTTTGGAATCAGTTCGTGGTGAGTCTTTCGAAGTCTTGTGTGAGACAATTAAAAAGACTGCATTCAAAATCACCCGTGTTGGACAGCTTGTTGCCCAGGAAGCTTCAAAAAGACTTGGCATTCCTTTTGGAATTATTGATTTATCCCTGGCACCAACTCCAGCAGTTGGAGACAGCGTGGCTGGGATTTTAGAAGAGATTGGATTGGAATATGCCGGAGCCCCTGGTACTACTGCAGCCCTTGCTCTTCTTAACGATCAGGTGAAAAAAGGCGGTATCATGGCTTCCTCTTATGTAGGAGGACTCAGCGGTGCCTTTATCCCAGTTAGTGAAGATCAGGGTATGATTGATGCTGTGACAGCAGGAGCACTTACCTTGGAAAAACTCGAAGCCATGACTTGTGTATGCTCAGTTGGTCTCGATATGATTGCTATTCCTGGAGATACCAAGGCCACAACTATTTCTGGTATTATCGCAGATGAGATGGCCATTGGTATGATCAACCAGAAGACCACAGCTGTTCGTCTTATTCCTGTTATAGGCAAGGGCGTAGGAGAGACGGTGGAATTCGGAGGACTTTTAGGATACGCACCGATTATGCCAGTTAACCAGTATTCATGTGATGCTTTTGTAGGAAGGGCTGGACGTATTCCTGCACCGGTACATAGTTTTAAAAATTAAAAATGGAGGATTTCTTATGGAATTTCAAAGTGTTTTAGAAGCAAGAAGAAGTATACGTGCTTTTGATGGAAGCAAGAGTGTTACCAAAGATCAGATTGATCAGATGGTAGAAGCAGCCATTTTAGCACCATCATGGAAGAATTCTCAGACTGCCAGATACTACTGTCTTTTAGAGGGCGAAAAGAGAGATGCTTTTGCCTCTGAGTGTTTGCCGGAGTTCAATCAGAATTCTGCAAAGGGAGCAGCACTTGTGGTTACTACTTTTGTACATAGTCGTTCCGGTTTTGACCGCCAGGGAAATCCTGACAACGAGTGCGGCAATGGCTGGGGATATTATGACCTTGGCATGCACAATGAAAACTTTATCCTAAAGGCAAAAGAAATTGGACTTGATACCCTGGTAATGGGTATTAGAGATGGAGAGGCCATCCGCAGTTTCTTGGATATCCCAGAAAGCGAGACTGTTGTTTCTGTCATTGCGGTGGGATATAGAGCGATAGATCCAGAGAAGCCAAAGCGTAAGGCTTCGGAGGATATCCTGAAGTTTATCTAAGAAGGGTAGATCATCTTTTCTATAATATGGAAAAGTTGGTCTACTTTTTTTTCGTCATGAAGTCCAATGGAGTGCAGTGCAGCGCGTATGGTAGCAAGTTGTACATCCTCACTTAAATTGGTTATATCGTTCGAATTTTTCAAGTTATATAACCCTATACCGTGAACAATTCCTGAGTAGATATAGGCTTCCAACTCCAGATTTTTATGATCAGGATATGTTTTTATATAATTGTCGGTAAAAAAGTTCTCACATTTTTTCCAAAAATCGATGGTATCTGTATGGA
>CAVIOJ010000136.1:0-4162 GCA_963644225.1 Lachnospiraceae bacterium
AGATAATATAGAGAATTCTATAATTTATAGTATTATCTTAAATGAGGAAATAGGAAATGACCCGACTTATATTTAGTGTAATTTTTATCATTCTAATTGCACTTTTGGTGCGATGCATTTTTTTCATAACTAAAGATCAAGGTGAGAAAACTCTAAACTTGCGATGCATGGTTTTTCTCAGTGCGTCCATGTGCCTGCTTGAGCTTATTTTTATATACAGTCAAAACATCGTGCTCAGTGGTCTCTTGATCAGCTTGTACTCTATTAGTCTTTACTGGCTGTTATTTAACATGGTCATTTTTATCCAGGACTACACCCAGGTTTTTCCTCGTGTAAAAATTTTTGATCGCTTCTTTATGATCTTCGGCGTTATCGACGCCGCCGTAATTCTTACTAACGATATTCACCATCAGGTTTTTGAACTTTCCAAGACCACTTTTAACGGTATGGTGGTATATCTGACTAGCAACCCAAAGCCATTTTTCTATGCCCACTTTGTCGCCTGCGTTATTCTTGGCATTTTTATCATCCTGCCTATGGCGATTCGAGGATTTTCTGCCAAGGGAACCTTTAAGCGAACCAGATATATCCCGCTCTTTTTCATTTCCACCTTTACTTTGATAGTCAGCTTTTATATCACAAGTTACCGCTTCCCTGTGGATCTTGCCGCAATCACCTATGCTCTTACAGTTATGGCTATCATTTATCTGACACAAAACCTCATACCGCTGATTATCTCAAGCCATGCCCAAAATCTTGTGGTACAAAATTCTGACGACGGTATCATTTTTTATGACGTAGAAGGACAAATACTCTACGAAAATTCTGCTATGTGTTCCATGCGTCAAAACAAAGAAATAGACAAGCTGTTACCAAAATATCTGACAGCCTTGATAAATACGCCAAAAGATGGTCTTAGTTATTCAGAAATAAAAATCCATGCAGACGAAAAAAAGATCTATAACCTATCCACTTGGAAACTTATCATCGACGGCGAATTAATCGGCTACGTCCTACAATTTAACGATGTGACCACGGAGTACAATCACAGGCGCCAGGTTTATTACCAGATGTGTCACGACCCGCTGACAGGTCTCTACAACTACCATTTCTTCTGTGAAAAAGTACAGCAATTTATTCAGTCTCATCCATCGCCATCCTACTATATGGTAATCAATGACATCAATGGATTCAAATTTTACAATTCTATCTTTGGACGAGAAGAAGGGGACAAAGTTCTCAAACGTATTGCAGAATTACTGCAAGCTGCTGCTTTTGATGAATGTGTATACGGCCGAATCAGCGATGATGAATTCGCCATGTTTGTACCTGAAGATAAATATTACGAAGATTCCTATATCAATTACACCAACCTAATTCGTCAGGAATTTAGTAATGACCGCTATCGTATCAACGTAAACGTCGGTGTTTACAATGTGACCAACACAGATGAGACGATTGACATCATGTGCGACCGTGCCAAACTGGCAATTTCTAAAACAAAAGACGATTATAGCAAAGTACTTACCTACTTTGAAAATTCTATGTCGGATAACGTTTTAAATCGTCAGTGGATTATTGATGAACTAAGTCATGCATTAGAGGACGGACAAATCAGCATGTACCTACAGCCTCAGGTAAATTCCACCACCAACCATTGGATTGGTGCAGAAGCCCTGGTGCGCTGGATTCACCCAGAGCGTGGACTTATTTCCCCGGCCACCTTTATTCCTGTCTTAGAAGAATTTGCCCTTATTACCCTAGTTGACCAATTCATCTGGGAAGAGGCTGCCAAACTACTTGCAAAATGGAAAAAAATCGGCCGAGATGATTTGTACATCTCTGTAAATGTATCGGGCCTGGATTTCTATCATACCAACCTCTATGATACCTTCATGGGATTGGTAGAAAAATATGATATTGATCCTAAAAACATTAAAATCGAAATCACAGAATCAGTTCTTGTTTACTCAAAAAATGAAAAGAATGATGTGCTTTCAAAACTTAGAAATGCAGGATTTATTATCGCTGTAGATGATTTCGGAAGTGGATTCTCCTCTTTGAATTCTCTAAAGGACGCAGAGTCAGACGTCATCAAAATTGATATGGGATTTTTGGAAAAGACTAAAAATCACCAAAAGAGTCAGTCTATATTTAAGGATGTAGCCAGGATGATTCAAAATATCGGAATGGATATCGTGGTAGAAGGTGTCGAGACCAAAGAACAGTTGGATTTTGTGTCTCAATGCGGATGTTACCAGATACAAGGCTACTACTTTGCACGCCCGATGCCGGCAGCAGATTTCGAACTCGAGCTTGCTGACAACTCCTGATTGGGGATGTAATTTACAAAGAAATTCACCCTGCAAGGCAAAGGGGTTAGAAGAATGCAAAATCCTCTCCATAAGGCAAAGGGGTAAAACTATATAAAAGTCACCAAACAAGGGTATTGATTTAAGTCATTAAAAGGTCTCCAAACAAGGGTATTGATTTAAGTCATTAAAAGGTCTCCACCCAAGGGAAACGCTATCGCTTCGCTATACTCAGCGTTTCCCTTGGGTGGAGGCCTTTTTTTGCGAAGTTTTTTCCTTGTTTGGAGGCCTTTTCATTTCACTAATGTTTTTTGCCTAGTTTGGTGACTTTTTCATTTTACTAATGATTTTTGCCTAGTTTGGTGACTTTTTCATTTCACTAATGCTTTGCCTTATGGGGAGGATTTATTCTACAAACAATGGTTTTGCCTTGCAGGGAAACTTTCTTTATATTTTCTACATTCAATTTCTACCAGGAGTTGTCCAAACGCAACTCGGTTTCGAATTCTGCTGCTTAAATAGATATATTGTATGGGTTAAAAATCTCCACAAAATTCAAAAGAAAAAAATCTTGACTTCTAATCCTTTGACAAAGGAAAAGGCCCTGGCAGCGACTTTAGACGTTGTGAAATTGCCAGAACCGATGGTGTATTTTTAGGGCAGTCTGCCGCTGCAGCTATTTACGCGGCAAGGAAAGTGGCTGAAAGACCTGAAAATGCTGGAAAGAATATTATAGTTGCACTTGCAGACAACGGAATGAAGTATTTGAGCACGGATATGTACAAGCTCTAAAACAGATTGAGTATGCCTCTTTGTCCGTGTCACAAAGACACTCGTTTTGCATGGGCGCACTAGTTCGATTTTTCATGTGAAATAGCTAAAAATCGGTGTTTTTATGGGATAATTGCATATAAAAGGGCCTTGTTTTTTGTATAAAATTAAGTGTTGTTTTTTTATTTTCAGGTGTTATTATGAAGTTGCAAAGGCAAAAAGTCTTTGTGAGACGAACAGTTTTATACAATAAGCAAGGAGGGATTTGTTATGACAAAATTTTTTGTTTTACCAAGCAGAATAACCATGCAGGATGCTACTTCGGAGTGGATGCGTGAAGAGCGCTTCGCATATTGCGATCAAACGCGTTTTGAAAATCCCGGCCTACTATCACAGATTCTTACATTTCTTAGGCTGCATATAAAAATAGCTTAATCAAATAAATAAAAGCGCCTCTACTCGTAACTACGGGCAGAGGCCTTTTTTACGAATTTTTTATACAAAGTAGCCCCCACATTGTGCTATGATTTATTTTAATTAAAGAAAATCGTGAGGTAAACATGGAAATCGAAAGAAAATTTTTAATAAAAGAATTGCCAGATTTGGACCAATATCCCTATGTGGACATCGAGCAGGGTTATCTTTCTACCAGTCCTGTTCTTCGAATTCGAAAGAAAGATGACAAATATATTTTCACCTACAAGGGTGCCGGACTTATGACCCGAGAAGAAATCGAGGCAGCACTTACAAAAGAAGCCTACGAACATCTAAAAGAAAAAATCGACGGTCACTTAATAAGCAAACGTCGATATCTTATTCCTTATGATTCCTACACCATAGAGCTCGATATATTTTCCGGGCATATGGACGGACTGATTATGGCCGAAGTGGAATTTCCGGATATGGATTCTGCCAACAATTTTGTACCCCCCGTATGGTTTGGAGACGATGTCACTTCAGACAGTCGCTATCACAACAGCAATATGATTTATGATTGTTGATCTTCTTTTATATAGGCAAGGAGCCCTTGACATCCTCTCATAACGTCATCAAATGTAGCCTCAAAATCTCCGGTATAC
>CAVIOJ010000137.1:0-3151 GCA_963644225.1 Lachnospiraceae bacterium
ATCGGAAGCTTCTAAATAGTAGCGGATGCTTTTACAAAATGTAAGCATTGATTTTTAGCCATCGTTTATACGGTGGCTTTTTTTGTACGATTTAAAAAAATGCCAGGCTTCGTAAAAATGGCATGCTTTAAAAAAATGCCAGACTTCGTAAAAATGGCATATCAAAAGATTGATTTGTAAAAAGTATTAAAGAATGAGGATACAGATGGAAGATAAAAAATTTCAACAGCAAAAGAAGGTGATCTATGATTTACTTCGGGATGATTTATATGTTCCCATGAAGATTAAAGAGATGGCAATTCTTTTGGATGTTCCAAAAAGCAGACGTCAGGATTTGCAGGATGTACTTGATGCACTTGTTGACGAAGGCAAGGCGCAAGTTTCAAAAAAAGGTAAATATCAGCTGGCAAAAAAAGTAGAAAAAATTGGTAAATTTACCAGCCATCAAAAAGGTTTCGGCTTCGTTACCGTAGAGGGTGAAGAGGAGGACTATTATATTCCAGAGGAATATGTAAATGATGCATTTCATGGAGATCAAGTGCGCATCTTGCTCTTGCCTAAGACCTCTGGAAAAAGAGCTGAGGCAAAGATTGTCGATGTTTTAGAACACGAGATTTCTACTGTGGTTGGAACCTATGAAAAATCGAAGAACTATGGCTTTGTCATATCAGATAATCCGAGAATTACCCAGGATATTTTCATTCCCCAGGGAAAAGATATGAGAGCTGTAAGTGGGCATAAGGTAGTTTGTAAGATTAGTAAATATGGAAAAAATGGAAAGAGTCCAGAAGGAATTATCACTGAAATTTTAGGTCATGATAGCGACCCTGGTGTTGATATTTTATCTATCATAAAAAGCTTTGAGTTGCCTACAGAATTTCCAGAGCGAGTTTTAAATCAGGCAATTCGTGTTGCAAATCCAGTGTCCGATGCAGATATGGCTGGAAGGCTGGACTTGAGAGATGTTCCTATGGTGACAATCGATGGAGAAGATGCCAAGGATCTTGATGATGCCATATCAATTTGTAAAAAGGGAGAACTCTATGAACTTGGAGTCCACATCGCAGATGTGACAAATTATGTCCAAGAAAAAAGTGCTCTTGATGAGGAGGCAAAAAAACGTGGAACCAGTGTTTATTTGGTGGATCGAGTGATTCCCATGCTTCCCCACACCTTATCAAATGGCATTTGTTCATTAAATGCCGGAGAGGACAGATTAGCCCTGAGCTGCATTATGCTTGTGGATACTACTGGAAAAGTGGTAGATCATACTATTGCTGAGACGGTTGTTCGTATTGATAGACGCATGAGCTATACCCAAGTGAAAAATATTCTTCTTGATTTGGATGAGAAGACCAAGGCAGATTATGCTGATTTTATTCCGATGTTTCGCTTGATGGCAGAACTTTCCGAAATAATTCGAAACAAGCGTCATCAAAGAGGGGCGGTAGATTTTGATTTTACTGAGACCAAGATTCTTTTGGATGAGACGGGTCATCCTAGAGAAATCCTTCCCTATGAGAGAAATATTGCTACAAAGATAATTGAAGATTTTATGCTTTTGGCGAATGAGACGGTAGCAGAGCATTTCTTTTGGCAGCAGATTCCTTTTTTATACCGAACACATGAAAAACCGGATGGGGAAAAAATAAAAAAGCTGTCTACCTTTATTGGAAATTTCGGCCTTACTATCAAAGGAAAAGGTGACGAGATTCATCCAAAGGAGCTGCAAAAATTATTAGAAAAAATTGCTGGAAGTCCGGAAGAAGATTTTATCTCAAGACTTGTTCTTCGCTCAATGCAACAGGCCAAGTATACAGTGGAGGCAAGCGGTCATTTTGGACTGGCAGCAGACTACTATTGCCATTTTACTTCTCCGATTCGACGATATCCTGATTTACAGATTCATAGGATTATTAAGGAAAATTTAAGAGGCCGTTACAACGGTGCTAGAAGAGAACACTATGAGTCCATACTACCTGTGGTTGCTCTTGAGACGAGCAAATTAGAACGCAGAGCAGATGAAGCGGAAAGAGAAGTTGAAAAGCTCAAAAAAGTCGAGTATATGAAGGATCATTTGAATGAGACTTTTACGGGAATTGTTTCAGGAGTTACTGGCTGGGGACTATATGTGGAACTGGAAAATGGAATTGAGGGCCTGGTTCATATTTCTACCATCCCAGGAGATTATTATCATTTTATAGAAGACAGTTATGAGCTTGTGGGAGAAAGAAAGAATAAACACTACAAGTTGGGACAATCTTTGTGTATTCGCGTGACGGCATGTGATACAATGACTAGGACCATAGATTTTGAATTGGCTGAGGATGAAGATGAGTAAAGAAAGTAAAAAATTAATCGCCAACAATAAAAAAGCATATCACGAGTATTTCCTTGAGGAAAAATATGAGGCTGGAATTGCACTTCATGGAACTGAAGTCAAGGCACTTCGCATGGGCAAATGCAGTATCAAGGAAAGCTTTGTGAAAATTGAAAATGATGAAGTTATCATCTATCAAATGCATATTTCGCCATATGAAAAAGGCAATATTTTTAACAGAGATCCCTTACGCCCAAAGAAATTGCTTTTACATAAATCGGAGATCATAAAACTAAAAAACAAGATTGCACAAAGTGGTTACACCTTAGTGCCAGTTGAAGTATATCTAAAGGGCAGTTTAGTAAAGGTAGAAATTGCCCTTGCAAAAGGAAAGAAACTTTACGACAAACGCGCAGATATAGCTAAAAAAGATATTGCGCGTGAAGCACAAAGAGATTTCAAAATCCGAAATTTATAGTAAGGGTTGATTGGCAAATTGATAGACAAAAATAAAGGTAAAATATGATCTATAGTGAAAGCACGAAAAAAGCCATGCAAATTTCTTATTTGGCTCATAAGGAACAGGTAGATAAAGGGGGAATTCCCTATATTTTTCATCCTATTCATTTGGCAGAGCAATTTGTGGATGAAGATGCCATTGTTGTCGCACTGCTTCATGATGTCTTAGAAGATAGCTCTTATTCCATGGAAGATCTTAGAGGCGAAGGCTTTTCTTTGGATGTTTTATCGGCTTTGGACTCTTTGACAAAAAGAGAGGGAGAAGATTATTTTTCATATATCAATCGTCTTTCGAAGAATGCCTTGGCCAAA
>CAVIOJ010000138.1:0-2348 GCA_963644225.1 Lachnospiraceae bacterium
GTATAATAGGGCAGTTGGTCTTGGTGGCAATCTTGAAGGTACCTTCCTTGAATGGAGCCATATTGCCATCCTTGGTACGGGTTCCCTCAGGAAAGACGAAGATGGATGTGCCGGACTTGATTTCCTCGATGGCTGCTAAGATAACGCGAAGGCCGTCTCTTGGATTGCTGCGATCCAAAAAGAGGCAGTGCAGACGCTGCATCCAGATAGGAAGAATAGGCACTTTTTCCAAATTGTTTTTGGCGATGTAGCCGGTTGGGCCAGCGCAGTAACAGTAGGTGATTATTACGTCAAAAATGCTGCGGTGATTGCCGATGTAAAGAAGGGCCTGGTCCTTTGGGATATTGTCGAGACCTTCTACGACGACTTCGGTACCGCATATGGCGGTGATAGTAGAAAAGGCCCACTGTACGATGGAGAGACTTTGACGCTCCATGCCCTTTTTATTGATTTTTCCGTAGAGCCATTCAAGCCCCAACACTGGCAGTCCCAATACCAAAAATAAGAAGGCAAAAAGTACTGCGCCTATAGCTCGTAACATAATGATATCCTCCGCTTGATAATAAAAAATCCATGGCTTTTTTCCCTGAGAAAAGCCGAAAATTTTCATCGACTAATTTGATTCTTATGATAAAACATATCTGTGTAAATTTCCAGTATGAGTATAGGGAGAACCGATGGCGTATGTCTCGCATAAACCGGTACAGCGTATGTCTGGCACAGCGTATGTCTCGTATGAGCCGATATAGCAGGACTCGGCAAAAACAAGCATCGTAACTTCTACTTCACTTGATTTAAAAAGCAATTTGTCATAAAAATGGAACCGTGCTATCATAACAAAAAAAGACAGGTGGGTATTATTATGAATCGAGAGGAACTTCGCGAAAAAGTCAGCCAGTTGGTGGTTACGGATGAAAATTTTACCGAGACCATGGAAAAAAAGATTTTGCCTTGGAAATCTTTTGAGATAAAAGAAGAGTATTTTGAGAGTTTCGATGGCAGAAAAATCCATACGGAGTATGCCATTCATCCAAAGGAAAAGGCCGCTATCGTAATTAGCCATGGCTTCTGCGAGTTTGCTCCAAAGTTTTACGAAGTTATGTACTATATGTATCAGATGGGCTACTCTGTCTTTTTCATCGAGCATCGTGGCCATGGTTTTTCTGAGAGAGCGGATTGCATTTCGGAGTTGGACCGGGTCTATGTTAAAAGTTACGACGAGTATGTGGAGGATTTTCACATCTTTATCGATACCATTGTAAAGCGCGAGAGCAAGACGGGGTGTCTTTATCTCTATGCTCATTCCATGGGCGGGGCCATTGGCACACTGTTTTTGGAACGTTATCCAGATGTTTTTAAAAAGGCGGTCTTGTCCAGCCCCATGCTAGAGGTTAACTGTGGAGAATATCCGGACTGGGCTGTGAAACTTTTGATTCTTTTTGCAAAAATTGCCAGATGGGATACCAAGTACGTGCCAGGACAAAAAGGTTTTGATGGTAAATATGTGTTCAAGACCAGCTCGTCCACATCGGAACCGCGTTATGCCTATATTTTTAAACAAAGAGAGATGGTTCCTTCCTATACCAGTTACGGTGGAACTTATGCCTGGCTTTCGGCATCACTTGCAGCAACCAAGGAGATTGAAAAAAATGCAGCCAGAGTGCAGATTCCAGTTCTTTTGGTACAGGCGGGAAAAGATACCATGGTAAAACCAAAGGGACAGGAGATTTTTGCTCAAAAAAGCGGCAATACCAGACTCCTTCGATTTGATGAATCCAAGCATGAACTCTTCACTGCAAGATACGAGATCTTGCTTCCATACTATCAGGAAGTCTTTGACTTTTACGCGTTACAGTGATATAATGCCATAGGTGCGTCTTGCAGGATGAGACGTAATTTAGGAGGTTGTGGTTCATGGAACATTCAGATTTTGACAAGGTGCGTGCCTCCGTTAAGCAGCAGTGTGGCAATAGAGTTGTTATCCAGCTTGACAAGGGACGTAACAAAGTAGATATACAGGAGGGCATCATCAAAGAAGCATATCCTAGCGTATTTACCATTCAGACTGAGGATACAGAGGAGAAGCCTTCTCAATTATTATCTTTTAGTTACACAGATATCATTACAAAAGAAATTCGCATGAAGTTGTGTTAATTTGATCGTAGAAACATATCTTTTGATACAGAATCAGATTCGACAATAAAGGCTTGCAAGAAGGCCTTGACTATGTTGCGAGAGACAGGATCCGGTGGGATTCTGATTGGACCGTCGGGGGAGATTTCCTTGGCGGTTTTTTCTTGCCTTTTGGCCTGCAATTTTCTATTATAGATATGTATTATTTTCTTATT
>CAVIOJ010000139.1:0-3134 GCA_963644225.1 Lachnospiraceae bacterium
TCTCTATACTCTGCAAAGAGAGGTATATCCTCATCATGTCCAAGTGTTTCTGCAATTTCTACCATAATTCCCATGACATATGATAAGTAAGCGGTGGCTTCTTCCGGACGTGAGGTGCAAAAATCTTTCCAGGTCGAAGCGTGAACATCAGCCGGTTCTGCCCACTCACCATAGTGCTGTCCATAATTGTAAAGATACTTTTTATCTTCTGCCGGCAAGCCTGTTTTTACTGAAATAAAAAATTGATTTTTTCCGGTGCGACTTATCATATACTTGGCATATGCTCTCATGTTGTCATAGTATTTTTCAATGATACTAACATCACCATATTTTTTCCAAAGACGATAAGGAATCAAAATACCAGCATCTGACCAGCCCACAGAACCATTCATAGTGCGCATGTAAGAATCCGTGCCGCCTTCAGGTGCAATCTGAGGGAAGTTGCCATCCTTGGTCTGCCAATCACAAAGGTCATTTTCATACTTCAGGGCAAATGGCGCGTAATTTACCATATAAGATGCCGTATTTACAAAAATCTGAGCATCTCCTGACCAGCCATGTCGTTCTCTCGTCGGACAATCTGTCGGCAAATCCGCCGAATTATTTTTCAAAGACCAAAGAGTATTTTTTACAAATTGATTCAAAAGTTCATTGGAAGAATCAAAAGTATAAGTTGTCTCAAAATCGGAATAAACTGCGATTGCTTTAAAATTTGCCGGATCAATTGGGCAATCTGCCTCGACTTCTATATACTGATAACCGAAAATAGCAAAGGTAGTCTTATAATCATTTTTACCATCTTTACAAATATATTCGATTTGCTGCAAAGGCGACTTGAAATCCTTTTTTACACACTGGATATTCTTCTGGGTAAACTCTCCGTCTTTCATCAATTCACCCATGCGAAGAAAGATACGGTCTCCCGCTTTTGCTTCCACCAAAAAAGCAACAATTCCAGCGATATTCTGTCCGAAATCTAATACCTTTTTTCCTGATGGAGTTGTGATGAGTTTTGGATTATTTAGCACTTCCTGCTCTTTTAAGTCAAAATTATTGGATGCTTTCGGTGTGATTGGATGACTGGTTACTTTCGCTTTTTTCCAGGATGCCTCTTTATAGTTTTCCATTCTGGCATCGTAAATTTCTCCGTCCTTATTATCTGCAAAGCGGATCGGTCCTTCGTTTGTCCAGTCAAAGCTATCATCTGTTGCGATTACTTCCACAGAGCCATCTGCATAGGTAATCTCAAGTTGGGCTAAAAGTTTTGTCTGGCTGCCATAGTAGTTTTTCATTCCCCAGGCGCCGACAGAGCCTCTGTACCAGCCGTCTGCTAACATAAATGTCAGTTCATTGTCGCCTGATACAAGCATGTCAGTCACATCCACGGTCTGATACTGAATACGCTTTCTATAGTCCGTGATACCTGGTGCCAAGACATATTCTCCTATTTTTTCGCCATTGATTCTTCCCTCATACAGACCACAGGCACTCATATAAGCTCTTGCCTTTTTAATCTTTTGATCCGCGCGGACACTAAAACTCTTTCGGAAGCAATCAACAGGATAGCGTTCTTTTTTCTTTGGCACATAATCTCCTGTAATCCACTTAGCAGACCAGTCTGATTTTTCCAAGAGTCCCATTTCAAAATGTCCCACTTCACTGGTCTCTTTTGAATCATCTTCATCCCAGATTGTCACCGTCCACAGCACGCTCTGGCGACTTTTTAAATCCTCTGCGCCCCAGTCGATCAGATGCATCCGGTCGGATTCCACCTTGCCAGAGTCCCATAAAAGATTATCCGCATCATCTTTTGCAATAATCTGATAGGCAGTCTGCTTTGTCCCCTGTGAAAATGTCCAGCTAAAGCGTGGACGAACAATATCAATTGCCATTGGATTTGTTAAATACTCTACTTTTAAATTTGATGCTTTCATATTCGATACCTACTTTCACTAAAAAAATTTGCTCTAACCTCTTTTTTCCCTCTTTATTTTCTTCAAACCAATTCAACTTTTTTTATCAATCCATTTTCGTCAAATTCGATTGGCGCCATGCAGGCTCTTCTTTGATATTTTCCTTTTGTGCTGGCATGGAAAAAGACATACCACTGTCCATTAACTTCTTCTATACTGCCATGGTTATTCCATGAATCTGGGTTCAATGCGATATTATCTACAATAACTCCCTGATAAGTAAATGGACCCAGAGGTGATTTCGAAGTCGCATAACCAAGCGAGCTCGGTCTGCCAGATGAAATATCTGCAAAGACATAATAATAGGTATCCCCTCTTTTTCTCATAGAACTGCCCTCATGGAAAAAGTGCTCTTTTTCTGTCACAAGTCCTTCTACGATAGAAGTCTCATCAATACTCATCATATCCGGATTCAACTTTGCTCCAAAGGAAGAAAACTGTCCCCAATAATAGTAGCCTTGCCCATCATCATCAACAAATACTGCCGGATCGATACCGGATACAGGAAGTTTTTTTGCATTTTTAAAAGGACCAATCGGACTGTCTGCAACTGCCACACCTTCAGAATCGTCAGAAAGGCAAAAATAAAGATAATATTTTCCATCTTTATAGATACAATCCGGTGCGTACAACATCTTATTTTTTTGTACCTGAATCAAAGCCTTACGCAAAATAAATGTAAATAGTTTTATCGGAACAAATCTTGCACTTTTAGGTGCCATCATGCGAATCATCTCCGGCAAATCATCATATTTTTTTACATCCTTTAAATATTCTGGCTCTACAATTTCTTTTGCCCAAGGAACATCTTCTATGGAAAAACTAACAGGGCTTTCTTCCCAATGCTCTAAATCCTCGGAAGAAAGAACTCTATACTCTGTCGAACACCAATATTTATCGCTGACATCCAAACTGCCATAGACATACACTTTGCCGTCTGGCATCACATGTGCTTCTCCATCTGGTATGTTATTTTTAATATCAAGATAGGGTTTCATCAACTTCTCCTTTTCAATCTTTTTAAACAAAAATACCTATAGAAATCTTTCATTCTATAGGTATTATAAGTATCCTTTTTCTGTTTTTCTTGTAACTATGTTAGTAGCATTGTAAATTTTGACTATTATTTCTAAGAAAAATTGATTTCTAAAAGATCACAGG
>CAVIOJ010000140.1:0-6309 GCA_963644225.1 Lachnospiraceae bacterium
CGGTACTACCGAGCTTATTTCTCTTTTTATACAGATTGAACATCCAAAAAAAGCCCTGATTTTAGGACCAACTTACTCTGAATACGAGCGTGAAGTATCATTAGGCGGTGGAGATACTATCTATTATCCCCTAAAGGAAGAAAACGATTTTGTCTTAGACACAAAGCATTTTACTTCAAAGCTGGACGAGTCCGTTGATTTGCTCATTTTATGTAATCCAAACAACCCTACTTCTACTTGCATTGATTCAAAGGATATGCGACATATTTTAGACATCTGCAAAGAATATGGTATCTTTGTACTTGTTGATGAAACCTACATCGAATTCGTAGAAGATGTAAAAAAGACTAGTGCAATAAATCTCACATCCTACTACAACAATATCATTATACTTCGAGGCACCAGTAAATTTTTTGCATCTCCTGGACTCCGCTTGGGATATGCCATTACCGGCAATGAAGACTTGCTTCGTGCAATGAATCAGCGCAAAAATCCTTGGATGATAAATTCTCTCGCCGCCATAGCCGGAGAGCTAATGTTTTGTGATACAGAATACATAGAAGCCACCAGGGCCCTGATGGATCAGGAACGGAAAAAATGCTACGAAGCGCTTTTATCAGATGATCGTTTCTATCCTTATCGCCCTTCAGCCAATTTTATGCTGGTCAAAATCAATGACGAAGACCTGACAAGTGATATTTTATTTGATAGGTGCATAAAAGAAGGAATGATGATTCGAGATTGCTCCACTTTTCCATTTTTAAACAATAAATTTATCCGTTTTTGCTTTATGAATCCAGCTGATAATGATCGATTGCTAGAATGTCTGCTTCGATAGATAAGAATAAATTTGCAAAAAAATAAAAACCGTTACATCCTTTTTTAAGCATAGGATGTAACGGTTTTTTCAACTTAGTTAATTATTTATTCTGGAAATATTCGTGAATACCCTTTGCTGCAGCCTTACCTGCTCCCATAGCAAGAATAACTGTAGCTGCTCCGGTAACAGCATCTCCACCTGCATAAACTGCATCTTTTGAAGTAGCTCCATCCTCGCGGCAGATAAGACAACCACGACGGTTTACTTCAAGGCCCTTGGTTGTAGATGAAATCAATGGGTTTGGTGAAGTACCAAGAGACATGATCACTGTATCTGCTTCTATCTCATACTCAGAACCAGGAATTTCAATTGGACTTCTTCTTCCAGACTCATCAGGCTCACCAAGTTCCATCTTGATAACACGAACGCCATTTACGCAACCATTTTCATCAACCAAAATCTCTGTTGGATTCTGAAGAAGATCGAAAATAACGCCCTCTTCTTTTGCATGGTGTACTTCTTCAACTCGTGCTGGCAATTCAGCCTCGCTGCGTCGGTAAACAACATGTACTTCTGCGCCAAGTCTAAGTGCAGTTCTAGCAGCATCCATGGCAACATTTCCGCCACCTACAACTACTACCTTTTTACCTCTTGCAATTGGTGTATCATAGCCTTCCTTGAAAGCCTTCATCAGGTTATTTCTGGTCAAAAATTCATTGGCAGAAAATACTCCTTTGGCCTGCTCTCCAGGGATTCCCATAAATCTAGGAAGTCCAGCACCAGAGCCAATAAATACTGCCTCAAATCCTTCTTTTTCCATCAGTTCATCAATAGTTACTGATCTTCCGATGATGACATTGGTCTCAATTTTAACGCCGAGTGATTTGACATTTTCTACTTCTGCAGCAACAACTTTGCTCTTTGGAAGACGAAACTCTGGAATACCATAAACCAAAACTCCGCCAGCCTCATGTAATGCCTCAAAGATAGTAACATCATAACCTAACTTAGCCAAGTCTCCAGCACATGTAAGTCCGGCAGGGCCAGATCCAACAACTGCAACTTTATGACCGTTTTTACTATCACTACCCTGTGGCTTAATGCCATTTTCTCTGGCCCAATCAGCTGTAAAGCGCTCCAATTTACCAATAGAAACTGCTTCGCCCTTGATACCACGGATACACTTTCCTTCGCACTGGCTTTCCTGTGGACAAACACGACCACATACAGCTGGAAGTGCTGATGACTCACTGATCACTTCATAAGCCTTGGCAACATCGCCGTCTTTAAGTGCAGCGATAAAATCAGGAATCTGAATAGAAACAGGACATCCCTTGATGCACTGTGCATTCTTACAGTTTAAGCAACGAGTAGCCTCTTCCATTGCCTCGTCTTTGTTATATCCCAAACAAACTTCTTCGAAGTTAGTAGCGCGGACTTTTGGATCCTGCTCACTAACTGGAACTTTTACTAAAACGTCTCCCATTATTTGTCACCTCCGCACTGTCCGCATCCGCCATGATGTGTATCTCCTTCTGTAAGGGCAAGCATCGCGCGACCTTCTTCTGTTTTATACTGCTGCTGTCTTGACATTGCCTGATCAAAATCAACCAAATGTCCGTCAAACTCTGGTCCATCTACACATGCAAATTTTACCTGATCTCCGACAACTAGACGACAAGCTCCGCACATACCTGTTCCATCTACCATAATAGGGTTCATGGAAACAACGGTAGGAATACCAAGTTCCTTGGTAAGCTTGCATACGAATTTCATCATAATCATAGGTCCAATAGCTACACAATGATCAAAAGTCTGTCCTTCATCAACAAGGGCCTGTAACTGGTTTGTTCCCATACCATGGAAACCATAGCTTCCATCATCAGTTGTAACGCAAAGCTGTGTAGCAACTGCTTCCATCTTATCTACAAAGAAGAGTAAATCCTTTGTACGAGAACCCATAATTACTGTAGTATCAACCCCATGTTCTTTTAACCACTTTACCTGTGGATATACTGGAGCTGTTCCAACACCACCTGCAATAAAGACGATTTTCTTTGCCTTTGTCTCCTCAAGGTTTTCCTCGATACAGAGTTCTGAAGGCTGACCAAGTGGACCAACAAAATCCATAAAAGCATCTCCAGCCTCAAGTTTTGACATGCGCTCAGTAGATGCACCTACGGTCTGGAATACAATAGTAATGATTCCTTCCTCACGGTTGTAGTCACAAATGGTCAAAGGGATTCTCTCTCCCACTTCGTCCATTTTGACAATGATAAACTGTCCAGGCAAGCAAGAAGAAGCAACTCTTGGTGCCTTTACATCCATCAAGAAAATCTTGTCTGCAAGTTTTTCTTTTTTTACGATTGGATACATATCTTTCCTCCCATTTTCTTATTTTTCCAGCAATGACAGATGCGTGTATCAAATCACTGCCTATTTATTTATACGACTCAAAGATAAACAATTCATAAAGTCGTATTAAATCAATTTAACTAAAATATACCAGTTCATCTTCTGGTTTTTCTGCTGGCTTACACTCGATTGGATAAAGAATAGGTCCTTTGCCCTTGTATTCTTTTGCAAATTCTACCTTGATACGTGCAGTCAAATCAATCCAACTGCGATGACCTGGCAATTCCAAAGAGCCCATCTTACACATCATACCAAGGAAAGTAATATCCTCCACACAACAGGTCATGGCAAAACGACCTGGTACAATTGTGCCACTTCTCAACTTGCCATCCTGTGGATTGTATACAAGTCCAAGAAAATGTACTGTTTTCCCATTGTACTTTTTAGGATTTTCCATGCAGTCCATAAACCACAAAGCATAGTCTGCATCGGAAATTTCTATCACATCAGCATCCAAGTCGAAAGGAAGTTCTTCTTCTCTCTCATCGATAGTTCCGTCTTTTCTTTCATAGACAATCTGGGCCGGTCTGTTGACTGCTTTTATATTACCGCGGAACTTCGCCTTTGGTGTATCGTCATCACATCTGTTAAAAATAACAACCTCTGCCTGAAAGAACTGCTCTACCATCATAGAGCGCATATTTGCCATATACATCTCAAAAGTTGTGGCATCGACGGTGGCCAAAGACTGTACAATCACCCAATCCTTTGGCAAGTCCATCTCATAGACTTCTCCTACGCCCCATGTACCGTTATACTCGATAAAGACGGCACTCGGTTTGTATTCATCCGATAATTTTTGTAAATTTGCAGTATTGAAATCTTCTTCCTTTTCGATGGTAGTAAGACTAGCATTTACAGTTTTTAACTTTTCAACATCATACTCCTCATCTCCATCTTCACAAGAGATAATAAGCAGTCTTTCATCGTCTTCTGCAAATCCATTTTCAAATAGAGTTTCCTGAATCAGTGTAGTCTTTCCACTATCCATAAAACCCGTGAAAAAATATACTGGTATTTCTGCCATATCTATATGCCTCTCTTAATTTAAACCAAATAATTCTTCTAAGTGTGCTTCCTCTACATCAGTACCAATAACAACAAGTCTTCCTGTGTAGTCTGGCTCACCCGTTCTAAGTTCGTACTCACCATCTACCAAATCAAAATAGATCCAGCTGCCATCAGTTGCAGGTACCATTCCTTTTGCTCTGATGATTGTACCATAGTCTTCTGTCTCTGCAAAAGCCTTGAGAGCATGTTCGATAGTAGCTCGCTCAAATACATGTGGAGTTTCCTTGCCCCAGCTTGTAAATACATCGTCAGCATGATGATGTCCATGATGATCGTGGTCATGGCATCCACAAGTGCAGCCTTCTCCATGTTCATGATGGTGATCATGCTCGTCATGGTCGTGGTGGTGGTCATGCTCATCGTGGTCATGGTGATGGTCATGGTCCTCATGGTCGTGATGGCCGCCACATACTGGGCATTCCTCATCGTGGTCATGGTGGTGATCATGGTCCTCATGGTCGTGATGGCCGCCACATACTGGGCATTCCTCGTCATGGTCGTGGTGGTGATCATGGTCCTCATGGTCGTGATGATGATGCTCATGCTCATGGGCTTTATGCTCTGCCTCAGCAAGAGTTTCCATCTCCAAATTGTCCTGGCCTTCCATAACCTTTAAAATCTGGCTGCCGGCAATTTCATCCCAAGGTGTTGTAATAATTGCAGCCTTTGGATTCAAATCTTGAATCTGTTTTACACAAAATTCCAATTGCTCAGGACTTGCCTTTTGTGATCTGCTAAGAACTACAGTTGTAGCAAATTCAATCTGATTATTGAAAAATTCACCAAAAGCCTTCATCTGCTTAGATGCCTTGAGTGCATTAACCACAGTAACAAGAGCATTAACCTTGATATCATGCGACTCTTCTAATTCTACAACAGATGCCATAACATCAGACAATTTACCAACACCAGATGGCTCGATCAAGATTCGGTCTGGAGAAAATTTATCCAAAACTTCCTGTAAGTTTTTCGAAAAGTCTCCCACCAAAGAGCAGCAGATACATCCAGAATTCATCTCCGAAATTTCCACGCCGGAATCTTTTAAAAATCCGCCGTCAATTCCAACTTCACCGAACTCGTTTTCTATCAGTACAATCTTTTCACCAGCATATACTTCATCAATCATTTTCTTGATGAAAGTAGTCTTGCCAGCGCCTAAAAATCCAGAAATAATATCAATCTTTGTCATATCAAAAACCTTCTTTCTATCATAATTTGGCTATATAAGCCCGAAACGCATTATATTATAACACATTTTATTATCTAATTTGCCAAATCGATCAAACTTTTTACCTTAGTTGCATGGCTACTCCAGCCACAAGTCGTCTCGCAGAAGCAGCATTTTTCATTAATTCGGTGCAAATTCTGCCAAAGTCTTCCCGGTACTGTCTGTCTTCTTTTGTAACAGGTACCAGCCCATAGCCGATTTCATCAAAGACGAGAACAATGTTGGGATTTTTTTCTAAAAGTTCTGCGGCAAAAGTTTTTCTTGATTCATGGGATAATCGCTTGATATATACATCAAAATGATCAAGCGCCTTTGCCGAAAATACAGAAGACAAATCACAGTCATTTCCATCTAGCCATTCCTGGGCTAAGATTTCACCATGCATTTTTCTTGCCAAGTCTTCTTGTCCCTGATAGGCTCCGCCAAAAAATAAATCCATCTTATTTTCCCTCTTCTTTTCCGGGGTATCACAAAATTGTCTGCAAAAGCCTGGGCTTTCTTTTAAAACAAGCGCTTTCCCATAGATGATTTCTGCAAAAAAATCAGCATTTTTAGCAATAGCACAATTGATTTTTGCCAACTCTTCCTTATAGGATAACATCTCCTGGTCAAAAGTCTGACATTCAGAAAAGACTTCATTGGTAACTATAATCAAACAAGCGCTAGATGCTGCAATTTTTTCTATACTAAGTATAATATCATTCGATACATCGGCGCAAAAATGGCCGCCTGCATACATCTCGTTTGCAAGGAGATTCGACATGCACTCTAATAA
>CAVIOJ010000141.1:0-1473 GCA_963644225.1 Lachnospiraceae bacterium
GCATAACAGAAGAGTGGACATTTAGAGATTTCAATTCTGGCAATTTGTCAAAGGCTGCCTTGGCATCTGCATCAGATTTTGACGCGATAGAGAGGGCAACTAAGACTTCATCGCTGTGCAAACTGGTATCAGCACTTCCGAGATAATTTTTCTTCAACTGCTGAATTGGCTGAAGGGCTTCTGGTGAAATCAATGGTTTTGAATGATCCACACCGGCGATTTCTTTTAACACGTTTAGGAGTGCTGCCGCAGGAGCTGATAAAAGATCAGATGTCTTGCCGTCGATGATACTTCCATCGTCAAGTTCAATGGCAACTGCCGGTTTGTGAGTAGATGCTTCCACCTCATTTGCAACTACAGCAACGGCGCGATCGGCTGTTGAGATGCCGGCTTGTTTCATCAGCAGTTCAATTTTATAGAGGGCATCTTTTGAACCTAAACCTTTTTTGATATTGCAAGCTTCTGTGTAGTAGCGACGGATGATTTCTGCTTTTCCTGCCTCCTGACAGATGGCATCATCACTGATACAATTTCCAACCATGTTGACACCCATGTCGGTAGGAGAAGCGTATTCGCAATGTCCGTAGATTCGTTCGAACATGGCTTTTAAAACTGGATAAACTTCTACATCACGGTTGTAATTGATAGTAGTTTTTCCGTAAGCATCCAAATGGAATGGATCAATCATATTGACATCGTTTAGGTCTGCAGTAGCAGCTTCATATGCGATATTGACCGGATGTTTCAGTGGTAAATTCCATACAGGGAAGGTTTCGAATTTTGCATATCCTGCTGAAACGCCACGTTTGTGCTCATGATAGAGCTGAGACAGACAAGTTGCCATTTTTCCGCTACCAGGACCTGGTGCTGTGACAACGACAAGAGGTCTTGTGGTTTTGATGTAGTCGTTTTTACCATATCCGTCATCACTTACGATGTGCTCGATATTGCTTGGGTAGCCATCGATTTTATAGAGAATATAAGAAGGAATTCCTATGGAATCTAAGTGCTTGCGAAATTCATCCGCAGCGGCTTCACCGGTATACTGGGTGATTGCAACACTGCCCACGTAGAGGCCAAAACTTTTAAAGATTTCCATGAGACGAAAAACATCTTCGTCATAAGTAATGCCTAAGTCTCCGCGCATCTTGTTGGAAGCGATTGCTCCGGCAGAGATGGCAATGACGATTTCAGCCTGATCTTTTAACTGGAGCAGCATGCGAAGTTTTGAGTCTGGCATAAATCCAGGCAGTACACGGGATGCGTGATAGTCATCGTATAATTTTCCACCAAATTCCAGGTAGAGTTTGTCACCAAAATGAGCAATACGCTCCTTGATGTGTTCTGACTGCATATGCAGGTATTTGTCATTATCAAATCCGATTTTCATTTTCTTTCCTTCCCATAAAACACATTTTTACAACATTTCTATTTTGCACTATGGAAAAAAAAGTGTCAAGAAGGATGTAAAAC
>CAVIOJ010000141.1:1483-3833 GCA_963644225.1 Lachnospiraceae bacterium
TCAAAATGGACCCAAAAATGCGCAAATTTGCGCTACATTTTAGGAGGAAAAAATGTTAGAGAAAATGTTCAAACTCAAAGAGAACAACACTGATGTAAAGACCGAAGTCATCGGTGGTCTTACCACATTCATGACCATGGCTTACATCCTCGCAGTTAACCCTAACATCTTGTCAGCGTCTGGTATGGATGCTAATGCAATCGTTATGGCTACTGCAATTGCTGCCTTTATCGGTACAATTTGTATGGCACTTCTTGCTAACTATCCATTTGCACTTGCTCCAGGACTTGGATTGAATGCATACTTCGCATACACAGTATGTGGAACTATGGGATATTCTTGGCAGATTGCTCTTCTTGCTGTATTTGCAGAAGGTATTATCTTTATTCTTCTTTCACTTACAAACGTAAGAGAAGCTATTTTCAATGCCATCCCAGCACAGTTGAAAAAAGGTGTGTCTGTTGGTATCGGTTTGTTCGTAGCCTTCATCGGTTTACAGAACGGACATATCGTTGTAAACAGCGATTCAACACTTGTTACTGTTACAGATTTCACAACAGATTTCCATACAGTTGGTATCAGCGCTATTCTTTGTATCATCGGACTTATGATCATTGCAGTGCTTCATATCAAAAATGTAAAAGGAAGCTTCCTTATCGGAATCTTCGCTACATGGGTACTTGGAATCATCTGCCAGTTGACAGGACTTTATGTTGTTGATGTAGAAGCAGGATATTATTCTTTGATTCCTACTCAGTGGATCAGCTTTGACTTCAGCTCTCTTGGCTCTACTTTTGGTCAGTGCTTCAAGGCTGATGTTTCTGCAATCAAGCCACTTGATTTCATCGTTATCATCTTCGCATTCTTATTCGTAGATATTTTCGATACAATCGGAACCTTGATCGGTGTTGCTACCAAGGCTGATATGCTCGATGAAGAAGACAAGCTTCCACGTATCAAGCCAGCTCTTTTAGCAGATGCTATTGCAACAAGTATTGGTGCTATCCTTGGAACATCTACAACAACTACTTTCGTTGAGAGTTCTGCTGGTGTAACAGAAGGCGCTAGAACAGGTCTTGCATCTGTTGTAACTGGTTTCCTTTTCTTACTTGCTATCATCTTTGCACCAGTATTTACAACTATTCCTGGATTCGCTACAGCACCAGCTTTGATCTTCGTTGGATTCCTTATGGTAACAGCTGTTGTTGACATTGACTTCAATGAGCCAGCTGAGGCTATTCCAGCATATCTTTGCTTCCTTGCTATGCCTCTTCTTTACAGCATCTCAGAAGGTATCGCAGTTGGCGTTATCTCATATGTTGTAATCAATGTATGCGTTGGTAAGGCAAAGAAAGTTCATCCACTTATGTACATTCTTGCAGTACTCTTTGTATTGAAGTACATTTTCCTGTAGGATGAGACTTCGCTGCTTGTGTCCCTGGGGCAGTAGCAGTAAGTGATGCGATATCTGAAAAAGTACTAATAAGATTCGCAGTTAATTTCAAATAGTACACGAAACAAATTGGTCTTCACCAGAAGAGATATTCTTCTTGTGAAGGCCTTTTTTTATAAAATAAAAAAATACCTACAACAGTTGACTAGAGAGGGGATTTCCTACAAAATAGAAGTTGGTGTGAGCATTGGGAAATTTCACATCGCAAGAAAAGGGGATATTATGGCAAAAGATTATATTCGATGGGATAAATTAGATAACACGGCGAATTTATTTCCCGTGATTGCCGGGGAGAGTATGACCAATACCTATCGCATCAGTTGTGTCTTAAAGGAAGAGATCAATCCTGATTTTTTACAGGAAGCGGTAGATATTGTTACACCTAAAATGCCGGGCTTTAATCTGCGACTGCGCAGTGGAGTTTTTTGGTATTATTTCGAGGAAAATGGGAAAAAAGCACCCCGTGTGACAGAGGAAAATACCTACCCTTGCAGATTGATTCATCAGACCAAGAATAACAGTTACATGTTTCGTGTGACTTACTATAAAAATAGAATAAATTTGGAAGTTTTTCATGTCTTGACGGATGGTATGGGCGGCATCAATTTTTTGCGCGAGCTTACTTACCAGTATTTGAGGCTTTCTCATCCCGAGCTTCGGGAGCGCTTTGGAGATTCTCTCAGTCCCGAGACCTCTTTGAATCGAGAAGACTCTTTTTTGAAAAATTACAAGAAAAAATCCAAAAGTGTCTACAAGTCAAAGAAGGCTTTCCTTATCAAAGGAGAGCGCTTGCCTTATGATGCCTTCGGAGTAGTTCATGGATATTTACCTATTCCACAGTTAAAGGAAGTTTGTCATCGCTATGGTGTCAGCATCCATGCTTATCTGGTTGCGACT
>CAVIOJ010000141.1:3843-5989 GCA_963644225.1 Lachnospiraceae bacterium
GTCTTGTCTATACCAAATCAGCGCTTGCTAATACAACGACAGTGACAAACATCGGCAATATCAAGGTGGATGCGGCCTATGAGCCTTACATTGAGATGTTTCACTCATTTTTATCTTTTTCAAAAGGACAAAATCTCAAGGCAACCATTACTTCCTACAAGGATACCTTGGTTTATACCTATACTTCAGCTTGGAAGGATAATGCCATACAAAAGAGAGTTTTTCGTCAGATTGCAAAAGATGGCATTGATGTAAAAATAGAGACAAATGGGGTGTATTATGAGTAAATGTAAACATTGTGGTTTGGAAATATTAGATGCTACAGACAAGTGCCCACTTTGCAGTGGAATTTTAGAGGGAGAAAAAAATCCTGGACATACCTATCCGGACGTGATTTCTAGTGTAAAGAAAGCGGGATTTTTATACAGACTTTTCTGCTTTATCGCTATTGTGGTGGCGAGTGCTAGCATTGTGATAAATGTAAAATTTACGCCGACCCTGCATTGGGGAGAAATTGTTACTTTTGCACTTGCATATGGACTCTTTCTTCTTTATATCATTTTAAAAGACAATCTGGGTTATCGATTGCGTATTATTTTTCTTGTGGTAGGAGCAGTGATTTTGGTTATCGGAATTGATGCTATGTTGGGGTATTCTGGCTGGTCTATAAGCTATGTATTGCCTTCTGGTATTCTTTTCATGGATCTGGCTTTTGCTATTTTAATGATTATTAACAGAAGGAATTGGCAGAGTTATCTGATTATTCAGGCAGCCATGATTTTAGTCGGTATTTTGCCTCTCGTTTTGATTCATATGGGCTATGTGGCAAAACCTTTGATGTCCGAGATTGCTTTTGCAGTTACGGTTTTTATCTTCGTAGGCGGCATGGTCTTAGGTGGTCATACAGCCATCAATGAAATGAAGCGAAGATTCCATATATAAATTTATAAATGAACAAGAAAACCCACTGCCTTTAGGCGGTGGGTTTTTGTTAACTATTTATATAAATGTTCTAGGGAAAGATAAGCAGGTATGCCGTTTTCATAAGTGATTTCTACTTCTCCACAGATGAGAGGAGAGAGATAATCAAGCATTTTATTGGTGACATGATTTCCGGCATCATTTATGAATTCTCTAGGTACATTTTTTACCTCATTGGCAATAGAAGATATATCAGCAATATCGTAGGATACGCGGTAAGGCTTGTTGCTTTCCCTTTTTAGTATACTCATGTATCCGCTTTTTCCTAAAATTGCATTTTCTACGGCAACTTCCCCCAATTTTTTTGATTCAATATGATCTGTAAGTGAAGCGAGATGAGCACTACAACGTTGAGGCAGATTCAATTCAATAGAACGCACCTTGATACCTAGTCGATCGGAAACAATATTTTCCAAAGTCTTTCCAGCACCACAAAGCTGGCTGTGACCAAAAGAATCTAAAACATCAGAAGATGCACTGATATAATTGCCATCCTTATCACGAATTCCTTCAGAGATAGCGATAAGGATGTTATTTTTTTCTTCTAATTTTTTCTGGATGTCGGTCAAAAAACTTTCCACATCAAATGCAACTTCCGGAAGATAAATGTAATCTACGCCGAGACCATAGGAAGAATCTGCCAAGGCGGCAGCAGCTGTCAACCAACCGGCATCTCTACCCATGATTTCTACGATTGTAACGCTTTTTACCGGATAAATAGAAGTGTCATAGGCGATTTCTTTCATGGTTGCGGCTATATATTTTGCTGCAGAACCAAAGCCTGGAGTGTGGTCTGTTGCACACAAATCATTATCGATTGTTTTTGGAACTCCCATGATGGTGACTTTTTTATTATGCTCTTTTGCGTAAGCAGAAAGCTGAAGTACTGTGTCCATGGAGTCGTTTCCACCGATATAGAAAAAACTTACGATATTCATTTTCTCGAAGTAATCAAAGATTTTTTCGTATACAGATGAATCTTCGGAAGCCTTCGGAAGTTTATAACGGCAGGAACCAAGATACATTGCTGGGGTGGTGCAAAGACAATCGATAAAATTTTTCTCCTTCATTTTTTCGTTAAAGGAAATAATGTCGTCGTTTAGAATTCCTAATATTCCATGCAAGGATCCGTAAATGTTGTCATAGTATCCACTTTTATAAGCCT
>CAVIOJ010000142.1:0-8767 GCA_963644225.1 Lachnospiraceae bacterium
TGGATGGTGATAAACAGTTCATTTTTTCCCCTTATCTATAGTGCTTAGTAAAAATAATACTTGCGACTTTTCTGATACTAACCTTTAAAATCTAAAATCAGTACTTTCTGGCATTTATTAGTTCCTGATATAAAAGCTTGTAGTTTTCATATCGACTCTCGGCTATGTCTCCCCTGGCCAGCGCGTCCTTGATGCCACAGTCCGGCTCATTGATATGAAGGCAACCCTGAAAACGGCACTCCACTTCATATGGCACAAACTCAATAAAGTCACGCCACAGATCACCAGCCTCCATATCAGGTGTATACATGGAACTAAATCCCGGCGTATCCATAATATAAGAATGCTCTCCGATAGGGATGAGTTCACTATGTCTCGTGGTATGCTTTCCTCGGCCAATTTTTGAACTCACCACGCCAGTTTCCATGGTGATATCGTCCTGAAGACTGTTTATAAAAGTAGATTTGCCCACGCCGGAAGGACCCGCCACGGTGGTAGTCTTATCTTTTAAAAGAGAACGCAGCTCTTCCTGCCCCTTGCAGGATTTTGCCTCCATAAAGTAGACCGGATAGCCAGCCGTCTCATAGATATCTCGAAGGGCAGATATATCCCCTTCGTCTCCCAAGTCTTCCTTGTTAAAACAGATGATAACCGGCACATCCTGATGGGCCATCATCACAAGGAAACGATCCAAAAGATTTAGGTTGGGATCTGGTTCTTTTACGGCAAAAATCACCAAAGCCTGATCCACATTGGCCACTGCCGGTCGAATCAGGGCATTTTTCCTAGGAAGTATATCTACTACATTTCCCAGATGATTTTCTTCATCGAGTATGTCGATTTCTACAAAATCACCAACCAATGGCTTTATTTTTTGCTTACGAAAAGCACCTTTTGCCTTACACTCATAAATTCCGGATCCCGCTACGAAAACGTAGTAGAATCCGGAAATTCCTTTTACTATTCTGCCTGTCATATTAATTCATTTTTGTAAAACTAACTGATTTGGACTCGTTGACTGAAGCTCCCTTGATAGTGATAGTACCACTGCTGCTTGCAATATTTGAAGCATTGATGTTGAGAGAATCGCCCGCCTTAACAGTCCATGTCTGAAGTGTAGTTCCATCTGCATCCGACAAACTTACTGTGACATCTTCGTCATATGATCCCACGCTTCCAGTATAGCTGTAGTAAACAGGCTTTGGTCCGTCACTTATTACCAAATCAACTGATGTACCCGAATCAACTGTCTTGCCCTGGGTGATTCCCTGGCTGATAACGTGACCCTGAGCCACATTAGAGCTGTACTCTGTAGTGATATTGCCCACCTGAAGACCTACAGCTGCAAGTGCATTGGCTGCTTCCTGCTGGGTCTTATCTGAAAGTGATGGCACCTGAACTGTCGCCAATCCGGAACTTACCACGATTGTGATAGTATCTCCCTTGCTGGCCACACCGGTAGGTGTCATACTGATGACACTGCCTTCTGCCACATCACCGCTGTTTTCATAGGTACGATTTACCTTGAAGCCAGCATCTTTAAGTGTAGTCATGGCATTTTCTGCTTCCTTGCCCACTACATCTGGAATGGTGACATCTCCATCCTTGCAGACAGTGATTTTAACCTTGGAAGAACTTGATACCTTCTCTCCCTCTTTTACAGACTGCTTTAGGACTTCCCCTTTTTCTGCATCGTCATCAGCTTCATAGACGATTTCATAGGAAATACCAGCTTCCTTTAGGGCATCGATGGCATCATCTTCTGTCATGCCAACTACATTTATCATGTCTGCTGTGGTCTCTTCTGTAGCCGAATCATCCTTGTCATTCTTGCTGGTTCCGGATTTAAAAATACCAAGCATGCTTCCTATGATATAGATAACTATTGCTGCAATAATAACGGCAGCAGCGATTCCCATGATAGTGATAGCCTTGTCTAGTTTTGGATTCACTGGGCCATCGTCTTCATCTTCTTCCTCAGGATTCTCTAGGTTTTCATCAGAAGATTCAGCTAAGCCTTCCTGAATCTGATTTTGCTCCTCTGCTGTAAGAATACGGGTCTTTTCCGCCTCGTCTGCAGAGATAATAGTAACAAAATCCTCGTCAGGACTAACAAGGGATTTTTTCAAATCTAAAAGCAAATCTTCGATGCTTGCATAACGGCGATCTGGGCTTTTCATGGTACATTTTAGAATGATTTTTTCCAAGCTGATCGGCAAATCCGCAGCATAGGCACTTGGGGATACCATCTCTTCCTGAAGGTGTTGCAAGGCCACTGCCACGGTAGTATCTCCATCAAAAGGTACGCGACCGGTGACCATCTCATACATCACGATACCGAGAGAATAGATATCACTCTTGCCATCTACATGACCATTTCTGGCCTGTTCTGGAGAAGCATAATGTACAGATCCCATCACATCCGCATGGATAGTGTTGGAAGTGGATGCTCTTGCGATACCAAAGTCTGTAACCTTGACCTTGCCCTCGGTAGAAATCATGATATTTTGTGGCTTGATATCTCTATGGATGATGCCCTTATTGTGGGCCGCCTCAATTCCGCGTCCCACCTGGATTGCGATACTGATGGCTTCCTTGAAATTGAGCTGTCCTTTTTTCTCGATATAAGTCTTTAGGGTGATGCCCTCGATATATTCCATCACGATGTAGTAAGTGCCATTGTCACTGCCTACGTCGTAGATATTGACGATATTTGGGTCTTCAAGTCCTGCTGCAGACTGAGCCTCTGAGTGGAACTTGGTGACAAAATTTACATCTTCAGCAAATTCCTGCTTTAATACTTTTACGGCAACTTCTCGTCCCAAAATATGGTCCTTGGCCTTGTAGACGTCAGACATTCCGCCTGCTCCGATTTTGTCTAAGATTTCATAACGATCCGCAATATAATTTCCTTTTGTTAACATATCACACCTCTTTTAAGATAACGGCTCAATCAAAATTGCCGAAATATTGTCCCTTCCACCAGCCTCGTTGGCTGCTTCTATCAATTGTAAATTTCTCTTTTCCAAAGGCAAATCACTAGACAAAATCCCAGCAATCTCCTCATCGGAAAGCATGGATGTCACTCCGTCCGAACAGAGCAAAAGCAGGTCTTTTTCAAGAACGGTTTCTTCCATAAAGTCAACCAACAGACTCTCCTCCGCGCCGATGGCTCTGGTGATGTAGCTACGCTTTGGATGAACCTTGGCCTCATCTGGTGTAAGTTCTCCCTTGCGCACCATCTCAGCAACTATGGAATGGTCCTTGGTAACCTGAAGAAGCTGTCCGTCTCGATATAGATAAAGCCGGCTGTCTCCCACATTGGCCACCTGTAAAAGATTTTCTTCTATGGTGGCTAAAACCATGGTAGTTCCCATGCCGGTCTTGTCCTCGCTGGCCTTCGCCTCTTCATATATGCTTTTGTTGGCAGTCTCCATCGCTTCAGAAATAACTCTGGCGACAGAAGAATCTGACCCTTGCAAAATACTATTCTGCACTAATTCAATAGCTCGCTTGGAGGCATAATCCCCGGCCTTGTAACCCCCCATTCCATCCGCGACGATAAAAAGGTTGCTTAAAAGTCCGACGGAATCAGAAGATGCAAAAATGGCATCCTGATTCTGCTCTCGCATACGGCCAATATCTGTCATTGCAGAAAATCTCATGTCGTATACCTCGTAGTCTTCTTTTTAAAAAAGTACCGATAAAATCATGGCTTTGTCCATGGCTATTTTTCTTCCATGTAGCGGTGTCTTAACTGTCCGCAAGCCCCGTCGATATCTCGGCCCATTTCTCTCCTAATAGTAACATTTTTCCCATATTTTTCAAGTTTGTTTTTAAAGGCTAGGATAGCCTCCTTTTCCGACTGTACGTAGTCTCTTTCCTTGATGGGATTGACTGGAATCAAATTGATGTGACAGTTGATGCCATCAATAAGGTCGCACAACTGGGCTGCATCCTCCTTGCTGTCATTGACGCCACCCACTAAGCTATATTCAAAAGTAACCCGTCGTCCGGTCTTTTCAAAGTAAACACGACAGGCATCCACCGCTTCTGTAATATCGTATTTGTTGGCCACAGGCATCAGTTCTAGGCGTTTCTCTTGATTTGGAGCATGAAGCGATAGGGCCAGTGTCACCTGCAAACCTTCCTCGGCAAATCGCAGCATATTTGGCACAATACCGCAGGTAGAGACGGTAATATTTCTCTGGCTGATATTGTGTCCATGCTCGTCTGTCAAAAGATGGATAAATCGAATCAGATTGTCATAGTTGTCCATAGGCTCGCCCGTTCCCATGACAACCAAATTGGAAATCTTTTCTCCCATATCCCGCTCGATGGCATAGACCTGGTCTAGTATCTCGGAAGGGCTCAAGTTGCGAAGGAGACCATCTAGCGTGGAAGCGCAAAAACGACAGCCCATGCGACAGCCCACCTGGGAAGACACACAGACAGAATTGCCGTGGTGATAGCGCATCAGGACACTTTCTACCATATTGCCATCAGACAAGGCAAAAAGGTACTTTCTGGTGCCATCTTCCTTGGAAATCTGACAATCGATTTTTTTCAAGGAAATAAAATCGCATCGCATTTCCAATTCTTCCCGAAATTTTTTCGGAAGATTGGTCATGTCTGAAAAACTGGCTACTCCATGGACATGCATCCAGTCGTAGAGTTGCTTGGCCCGATATTTCTTTTCTCCCATCTCCTCTACAAAGGAGATGACCTCATCATAGGTGAGGGATTTTATGTCTATTTTTTCTTGCATATGTAACCTATATTTATATCTAATGTAAGGACTCTCTCGAAAGTACATAGCGCCTGATTGGAGTCTGCATCAAAAAAACTCACAGCAGGCCAGGCCTTTTATAACTTTCTAAAGTTTACGCTCGGCGCATTTTGGCATAGAAAAATCCATCCTGCAGTCCTGCTTTCGGTAAAATCTGTCTTTCTTCCTCCAGGATAAATTCTGGATGTTTTTCCAAGAATTTGGATACATTTCCCTCATTTTCTGCAGAGGAGATAGTGCATGTAGAATACATAAAAGTACCGCCGACTTTTACGTATGTGTAACTGGCCTCTAGAATCTCTGCCTGCAGAGCCGCCAAGTCCTTTTGCTTTTCTGGCGTCATGTGATATTTGATATCTGGCTTTTTAGCTAAAACTCCAAGGCCAGAACAAGGCAAATCACAAATCAGCACATCTGCCGTCTCTATAGCCTTAGAATCTGTCATTCTTGCATCCCACTTTTTAGCCTGGATATTTGAAAGACCTGATTTGTCGATATTTTCCTGAATCAAGGAAACCTTGTAATCAGTCAAGTCTCTGGCCTCTACAAGACCGCTATTTTTAAGAAGTTCTGCCGCATGCAAGGCCTTGCCACCTGGAGCAGCACAGACATCGATAACTGTATCTTTTTCCTTGATTCCTGCCGCGTGGCAGACCATCATGGAACTAAAATCCTGCACATAAAAATCGCCACGAACGAAGGCCGGAATATGTTTTAGATAATCATAACCGTTTATATAAAGGGCATAGTCTATTTCCTGACAAGGCTCTACGCTAATACCCTCCAAAGCCAATTCTTCCATCAATTTTTCCTTGGAAGTCTGGCTGGTATTGACGCGGATGCAGGTCTTTTTTTCTCCTAAAAAGGCAGCAAGCATATCCTCTAGTGTGGACTGGTCATAATCCTTTTGCCAGGTATCTATCATCCACTGAGGGATGGAATATTTTTCCGAAAGACTTTCGTAAGTAATGGTCTCTTTGTTTCTAGAGATATTTCGAAGTACTCCATTGACAAAACCAGAAAGACCAGAAAGGCCGGCACTCTTTGTAAGCTTTACCGCTTCGTTACATACCGCAGAATCAGGAATGGCATCCATAAAAAGAATCTGGTAGACGCTGCTTCGTAAGATAGTGCGGATGCGAGGTTTCATCTTGGCAACTTTTGGCTTTTTAACAAAACGATTTAGGACAGCATCGATTTGAATCTGTCGCTCGATAGTTCCCTGACAAACTCTGGTGATGAAGGCTCTCTTCTCCTTGGATAAATACTGATATTTTTCCAATGTAGGACCTAAAACCAGGTGTGAATACTTGCCCTCTTCTAAGACCTCATCTAATATCGCTATAATAATTTCTCTTTGATTTGGATCAGTCATCTCGACGGTTTCCTCCAAATAAAATCACAAGTCTAAGCAACTGTAGGATAGCTGCTGCTGCGCTGGCTACATAGGTAAGCGCTGCCGACTTTAACACTTTTTTCGTACCCTTTAACTCTTCCTGGGACAGCATTCCCGTATCATTTAAAAAATGAAGAGCCCTTGAGGAAGCATTAAACTCTACTGGCAGAGTCACCAACTGAAAGATCACTGCAAGGGAAAAAGCAATGATACCGGCAGTGATGATATTTTGTCCAAGACTACCATTTATAAATAAGCCAATGATGATCAAAGGCCAGGCCAGAGTAGAACCAAAATTGGCAACCGGCACAATGGCAGATCGTAAATTCAGTGGAACATATCCCACCTGATGCTGAATGGCATGTCCACACTCGTGGGCCGCAACACCGATAGCTGCCACACTTGTAGAGTTATATACCGAATCAGAAAGATTAAGTGTTTTATTTCCAGGATTGTAATTGTCTGTAAGATTGCCTGCAATATGCTGCACGGTAACATCATTGATGCCATTCATGCGAAGCATACGCTCTGCCGCCTGGGCTCCCGTCATACCAGAAGCGCTGCGTACCTTGTTGAAACGTTTGAAGGTAAGATTGACTCTGGCTGAAGCCAAAAGGCAAATGATGACCCCGATGGCAACCAAAACATAGGTTGGGTCAAAATAATAATATCCATATCCGTACATGACATTCCTCCATTTTATGTAAAGCTAACCAAGCAAAGTTCCCGCTTCAACCGAGCGGCCTCTAAGGAAATCGGCTACAAGCATGCGCTTTTTACCTTCCAGTTGAACCTCATCCAAAACAAGCAGGCTCTCATCGTCCCCAGTTTTGATACAAAGGCCAGCTTCTTTTTTTCCATCTCTAAGGAAAGAATCCGCTACCACGCAGCCCACCGCTGCAGTCTTTATATCTACGGACGCATCAGCATCCTTTATAGAAATCACATGGGCCTTCCAGATTTTTAGATTTTTTCCATCCAAGCTGCAAAAAGCTGATGGCCAAGGATTGAGGCCTCGAATCCAGCACTCTAACTCAGCTGCCGGCCGAGAAAAATCAAGTCTTCCCATTTCTTTTTTTATCATGCCCACATGGGTAGCCTCTGACTCATCCTGTGGGATTGGGGTAATCTCTCCTTTTTCCAAGCCCTCCATGGTGCGAAGACAAAGCTCTCCTCCTACCACGGCAAGACGGTCAAAAAGACTGCCGCCGGTCTCATCTTCGGCAAGGACAACTTCCTCTTTCAAAAGGATATCTCCATCATCTAAGCCTACCCCCATCTGCATGGTGGTGACTCCACTTTTTTTATCACCGTTCATGACAGCCCACTGGATTGGAGCCGCACCACGATATTTTGGAAGCAAGGATGCGTGCACATTGACACAGCCATATCTCGGCAATTCCAAAATCTCTTTTGGCAAAATCTGACCAAAGGCAGCCACGATAAAAATGTCCGCCTCTTCTTTTTTTAACACTTCAAAAGCTTCCGCATCCCGAATACGTTTTGGCTGAAAAACAGGCAGGTCGTGTTCTAGCGCCCACACCTTTACATCTGGATATTGCATCTTGCCGCCACGGCCCTTTGGTTTGTCAGGCTGTGTCACCACGAGACTCACCTCATGGCCGGCCTCATAAATTGCCTCTAAGGTAGAAACCGCGAAATCCGGAGTTCCCATAAATACTACTTTCAAATATCTATTCCTCTTCTTCTTCGTAATTTGTATCGTGAAGGCCACCTTCTACTTTTTCCGTATACATATGGCCATCAAGATGGTCAATCTCATGAAGCAATGCTCTAGCAAGCAATCCTTCGCCCTCCACGATATATTCTTCCATATCTTCATTATAGGCCTTGACCTTGGCATAGTTTGGTCTGGTCACCTGACCTGATTTGCCAGGAAGAGAAAGGCATCCCTCTTCTCCTGTCTGAGATCCAGATGTCTCTAAAACCTCCGGATTGATCAAAACAAGTGGCTCCTCGCAACCATATTCTTCTCCTACATCAACCACCGCGATGCGACGAAGTACTCCCACCTGAGGAGCAGCAAGTCCTACACCATTTTCTTCATACATGGTTTCAAACATGTCCTCGATCAAAGTCTCAATACGAGGTGTCACCTCTTTTACCGGACGGCACACCTTCTCTAAAACTTCGTCTCCTTGAATTCTTACTTGTCTAATTGCCATAATCATGACCTTCTTTCTTCTATATTTATAACTTCCTACACAAGGTCCCAAGCTCCATATAATGAACCATGAACACCGTGTGAATTTACTTTTTTATCGGGCTTGCGGCCTTTGGGCTTGCAAGCTAAAGTCCCACCAAGCCTTGATTCCTGGCCGCCAGGCAGCGGGCTTGCTCCTTTCGGATGAAGTCGGCGGGCCTGGCCCTAGTAAGCTAGTCTGACAAGGCCCTGGACTCTGCGAAATGGTGGCGTGCTCGCCTGCCGCGGATGGGGCTGCGGCGTCAGAGAGCCTGAACATTTCGTTTTCATTGCTTAAATTTGTTAGGTATCGATTTGAGGCTTAGGGTTTGTGTACATTTAAAGCTGAAGACTTGCGACGCGTCGTCCGCCTGGGGCA
>CAVIOJ010000143.1:0-5108 GCA_963644225.1 Lachnospiraceae bacterium
CTTCAATCTTGTCCAATACTGGATTATGTAGTGACTGAAACCAATAGAGGAGCGGAAACTCCCAATCAAAATAAAAAACATTTGCTGTTGCCATATTATTTATCCCCCTTATAAAAAATTTGACTTAGGCAAGCTCTACCTTACAGAATTTTTTCTTACCTTTTTTGATAATAAATTCTTCTGCAAATGCATCTTTTGAAAAGGCAGCCTTTGAATCTGTAACTTTTTCTCCATTGACAGATACACCGCCCTGTTCTACTGCACGTCTCGCCTCATTACGACTGGTTGCTAAATTAGCACTAATCAAAAGCTGCAAGATATCTACGCTTCCATCATTAAAGATATCCTCTGTGATGGTCTCTGTAGGCATATTTGCAGCACTTCCTGTAGAAAAGAGTGCCTTTGATGCTTCTTTTGCTTTGTCTGCTTCTTCTTTTCCATGTACCAGGCTTGTAAGCTCATAAGCCAAAATATCCTTGGCTTCGTTTAACTGGCTGCCTTCCCAAGAATCCATTTTTTCAATCTCCTCAAGAGGAAGGAAGGTAAGCATACGAATACATTTTAACACATCTGCATCCGATACATTTCTCCAATACTGATAAAACTCAAATGGTGTAGTCTTGTTCGGATCAAGCCAAACAGCGCCAGACTGAGTTTTGCCCATCTTTTTACCCTCAGAGTTCAAAAGCAAATTGATAGTCATGGCATATGCATCTTTTCCCAATTTACGACGGATAAGTTCTGTACCACCAAGCATGTTGCTCCACTGGTCATCGCCGCCAAACTGCATGTTACATCCATACTTCTGGAATAACATATAAAAATCGTAACTCTGCATAATCATGTAGTTGAACTCAAGGAAGCTAAGTCCTCTTTCCATACGCTGCTTGTAACACTCAGCGGTAAGCATACGATTGACAGAAAAATGTGGGCCAACCTCACGAAGAACTTCCACATAATTGAGTCCCATCAACCAGTCTGCATTGTTGACCAAAATTGCCTTATCCTCTGAAAAATCGATAAAACGGCTCATCTGCTTTTTAAAACAATCTACGTTATGGGCGATAGTTTCTGTAGTCATCATCTGACGCATATCACTTCTTCCCGATGGATCCCCGATCATGGCTGTTCCGCCACCGATAAGGACAACCGGCTTATTTCCTGCCATCTGCAGGCGCTTCATCAGACAAAGTGCCATAAAATGTCCTACGTGAAGACTATCTGCTGTAGGATCGAATCCAATGTAGAAAGTTGCCTTTCCGTTGTTAATCATTTCTTTGATTTCTTCTTCGTCTGTTACCTGGGCGATCAGTCCTCTGGCAACAAGTTCATCATAAATTGTCATTTTTTCCTCCATTTCCGCAACCTGACAAAAGTTGCTCCGATATTCTATTTGTGGAAGATCTGTTACAGAGCGTTATTTATAGAAATATACTTTTCATTTCTGCCAAGTTAATGCTTTATTTAAAAAACTTGGCATAAAAAAACGCCCTCTATCTTCTTCCAAAGATAAAGGACGAGTAAACTCGTGGTACCACCTTTATTCACAGGTATCTCACAACACCTGCCTCATCAAGTCTTACAATAATATCAGCTTATGACAATGTGTAAAACTCTTAGCACTATAACGTGTGCCAATCCGGCTCATCCTACTCCATCAAGACTCGCTCGGGGTTCAACTCCGGCCGAGTTAAAGAATTTCAGACTGCTACTCGGGAATGTATTCAAGATATCATCTTCCGCGTCTCGCACCAACCGACGCTTCTCTGTCTCCGATACTATATCTCTACTCTTTTCCGTCAAAGTATTTATCAACTTCCACATTATACAAGCCTGTGTTTTCATTTGTCAATACAAGCTTTTTAAGAAAAAATAAAGTGACACCTCTGCAATACCACAAACAAAAAACTGACATAGCAACAACGTTACACAACCATCCAATGATAGGAAGTCCAAACATCAAAAACATTGTCATCCAGAATACCCCATTTGTAGCTGGATCACCCATCTGTGGTACAGTGTTCTTGTATCCGATAAATGTGATACAGAATGCTGCAATAGTTGATGCAAGTGAAGTGATAAGCTTATCGAGGAAGTTGTATACACCAGAGATAACTGCTGCAGATGCCATAATCCAACCAACAACAAGGAAGATACGGATCTTTCCATGTTTTGGATTCATCTTCTCAAAGATTGCTGCAAAAAGTGCATCTGTAACACCATCAAAAATTCTGGTACCTGTAATGATAATACCTGCAATTGCTGGTGCAATAGCATATCCTTCGTTTGCGATATAAGACGCATACATCATCAGCAAGTAAAAACAGATACCACATCCGTTATTTGCATTACCGAGAATCATCTCAAGTAATGAAGCTTTACGATACTGTACGCCATCGCGTGCGCTGGCATTAAACATGCCGGCTTTCTTCTCTTCAGCCATAATGAAACCCTCCATAATTCTTATTATTTATCACTTTCTTACACTGTACTTTTTTAATTCATCAAAACTTGTACAATGTCTCTGTGGCTTATAATTTAACTATAAAGAGTTTATAAAATCGGGTGTCAAAAAATTCGACGAAATGTAAACAAATTTGTTCAATCTATAAAGACACGACTCTTTCATAGGATCCTGCATCAAGAATTTCTGGATTACAGCCTTCCAATAGAACCTTTGCAGTCATATTTGCCGGGATCTCAAACTTGTAAACAATATGATCCTCTTCATATTTCCATGAAGATACAACCTTACCATATGGGGAATCATAGCTTGCATTAGCAAATCCAAGACGCGCATCAGGCTGTGGAGCAATCTCAATCGCACCGTCCTTTACGACGATACCGCAGGCGCAGTCCATGAGCCAGCCTGTAATTGCACCATAAGAATAATGATTGAATGAATCCTTCGGATTACCCTCCTTGTCATAACAATCCCATGCTTCCGGAATAGTAGTACATCCCTTTGTCACAGCATAAAGCCAGCCCGGCATTTCCTTTTGTAAAAGCAAGTCATATGCCTTCTCCTTTTGTCCGTTGCGACTAAGGCTGCGGCAAAGTTCATGTGTTGTCAAAAATCCGGTGTTCAGATGATCGTCATTTTCTGTGATCTTTTCAGCAAGATCTGCCGCTGCCTGTTTCTTTTCCTCCTCGGATAAGAGATCATGAGCGATAGGACGAACAAAACGACACTGGCGCTTTTCTTCCTTCACTCTGCCGTTTTCCAGATAAACAGCGCGGTATGCCTCTTTTGATTTCTCCGCGATCTCGTAATAGCAGGCTGCATCTTCCTTTTGTCCAAGATGTTCTGCCATCTTTGACATATAGACCAGATGCTGATAGAAAAATGCTGTACCGACTTCCGGATCGCCCTTCATTACCATGTCCTTCATATATGAAATTTCCTGATTTGGCTCGAGCCACTCGCCCCACATCCAACCAGTATCAATCATATATTTACGATGCTCTCTTGGAAGAAGAGGCTTATTGACAAGACGCGTCTCCTTTGCTCGATTGATTTCATATTCAGTCCACTTTTTCAAAGCTTCATAATTTTCTCGAATCAGGCTATCTTCTCCATAGCGCTCCATCAGGCGATACGGCACAATTTCAAATGAATCAGACCAGCCAATTCCACCATCTAATTCCATCATTCCCATGAGTTTTTCCTTTTGTCCAGCCGGTGAACACTTAGGTGAAATCTGTGGCACAACGCCATCTTCGTACTGTCCCGCTGCCTGCTCGCGAATCCATTTTGCGTAGACCGGATAGCAATCCATCAAATACATTGCGGTATGGACATATGCCTGACAATCTCCCGAATATCCGGACTTTTCTCTTGTAGGGCAATCCGTTGGAACATCCACAAAATTACCCTTCATAGACCAGATAGCATTTTTAAATAACTGGTTGACTTCTTCTACTCCACAGGAGAATCTTGCAGTTTCCTTCATATCAGAATAGATAGCGACTGCGCTAAAAGCTGCTGCATCAATATCAAAATCCGATTCAACTTTTACATAGCGAAATCCCATATAGGTCTTAGTAGGATGATAAATATTGCGACCATTTTTACAGATATAGTGTACTTCCTGCTTGGTCGGTACTTTTGGATTTTGGAAGTTTGCAATGGTAAAATTACCATCCTTATCAAGCACTTCTCCATGAGTCATGGTTATTTCTTTTCCCTCAATTCCATCAAAATCAAGAGATACATAACCAACCAAATTCTGACCAAAATCCAAAATTTTCTCACCATTTGGATTTTCTATCCACTTTGCCTGGAATCTTTCCTTTGGAATTACAGGGACAGTATCTACGCAAATTAAATTATCATAACCAAATTCTTTTACATTGACTTCATGAAAATCAGATAATTCTTCCAATCTGGCATCATATTCCTCGCCCGCCATAAAGTCGTTTAGACCAATCGGACCATTTTGTGTAGCAAGCCAAGTCTCATCAGTCAAACAAACCGGATTTCTGGCAATCTCCAACTGGGCCAAAAGAGCAATATCTGATCCATGCACATTTTTTGCCTGTGAATTTCCCATGGAGCCACGATACCAGCCATCTCCTAATGAAACCAAAATCTCATTTTCCCCTGTCTGTAAAAAGTCTGCTACAGAGATGGTTTCAACCATAAGTCGTTTATCATACTGCTGCGTTCCAGGCATCAACTGATGATCTGTAATCTCTTTACCATTGATTTTGATATTCATCAGACCATGACAAGTTGCATAGAGATATGCACCTTTTTTCTTAGCCTTATCTACCTCTTCATCATTTAAATTAAAATTTTTCTTTAGATAAGAAGCGCGCTGTCTTTCTTCTGCTGCATGCTCTTTTTCCGGATCTATCCACTTTGCCTGCCAAGCCTCTTTTTCAATTCCTGTTGTCACAAGGATGCGGCTCTCATCGCTTGCGATGTCGGATTCGTCCCATACGCGCAGGACAATCTCTGCCTTTGTTCGATAAGGAATGGCATTTTGCAAATGATATGACATCTGTCCTCCTGCCACTTTTCCTGTTGCTTCTATCTTTTTTGCCTGATCTGCATCCGAAATATCTCTGACGGTCACTTCATAGGCAGTCTGCTTCCTTCCACC
>CAVIOJ010000144.1:0-5354 GCA_963644225.1 Lachnospiraceae bacterium
GTATTATGTTAAATTAAAAAATTTGCCTGGCAGTCGCACGGAAAAAAAGAGGAATGAGATATGGAGATACAATATAAAAAAACGCACAAAGAAAGTTATATGATTATCGAGACGGATTCCTACACATCGGATTACGAGGAAAAGATGCTTAGGGAAAATGAAATTCGCTCGCTTCTTTCTTTTTATACCATGGAGTTAAATGGAAAGATAGAGTTCTGGTATGACATCTCTGGAAAGCAGTCATTGCGTGAATATTTAGAGGAGCAGATGGTGAGTTTTTCCAATATGGAAGAAATTCTGCAGTATTTAACGCTGGCTTACGATGAGATACACAAATATTTGCTGCGGGAGGAGAAGGTTACGCTTTTACCTGAGACAATTTTTGTGAATCGTCAGGGGCAGTTTCGCGTCTATCTTTGTTATTGCCCTTTTATGGAAAATGAGGAGAATTCTCTGCTTTCGCTTTTTGAGTTTATCCTTACCATAGTGGATCATAATCAGGAAAATCTGATGCAGATGTGTTATGAGATGTATGATATGACTACACGTGAGGGAACGACGATTTTTGACTTGTTAAAGCTGGCCAGGATTTATGCAAATCGATATGGCTCCATGGAAGACTTGCCGGGAAATTCATCCTTGAATTTAGATGGTGTAAATGAAAATTGCGGCATGAATCCATATGGTGTAAATGGAAATAGTGGCACGAATCCATATGGTGTAAATGGAAATGGCGGTATGAATCCGTATGGTGTAAATGGAAATTGCGGCACGAATCCATACGGGGTGAGTCGCAACTATGGTACGAATAGGTATAATCCGAGGCCATCCCACGAAATACCTGTCTTGGGGTCGGGCAGTGACAATGCATATGCTGCCGAATCAGATGATGATTTATATGAAAAATCAACAGCAGATAAAATAAAAGAAAAGATTTGTCAAAAAGGCGATGACAGCAAAAAAATGATGGAATCCTGGTTTGAACAAAAGTGATGGAATTTCTTGCATCGAAAATTTATCTTCTTTATAATGATAAAAGAATAAGACAAAGAACAAGTAGGTATGTCATATGAAGGTTAATATTTACTACGGCGGACGTGGAGTTCTAGATGATCCCACGTTATATGTCATCAAAAAAATGGAGAGCGTTCTCGTGGAACTTCGAGTGGAAGTGCACCGCTACAATATATATGAACAAAAGAACGCTATATCCATGTTGCCACAGACCTTAAAGGATGTGGATGGCGTGATTTTGGCGACTACTGTAGAGTGGTTAGGAATTGGTGGATATATGACCCAGTTCTTGGATGCCTTGTGGTTGTATGGAGACAAGGAATGTATTTCTTCTATCTATATGCAGCCGGTGGTGATGTCCACGACTTATGGGGAGAGAGAGGGACTTCTTACCTTAGAAAACGCCTGGGAGATTTTAGGAGGTATTCCTTGTGCGGGACTTTGCGGTTATGTCGAGGATCCAGTGAATTTTCAGGTGAATCCAGAGTATGCCCATATCATTGAGAAGAAGGCTGAGAATCTCTATCGCTGTATTTCTCAAAAATCCAAGGGACTTCCTACCAGCAATCAGGCCGTTACCAGAACGATTTCCCGTACCCAGCAGTTGGAGCTTACACCGCAGGAAAGCGAGCAGTTGTCTCAGTATGTTTCTGATGACAATTATGTTAAAAAACAACGACAGGATATCGAGGAATTATCAAGTATGTTCCGTGATATGATGGGTCAGGAAAAGGAAGACAGTGCCACAGAATACATTATGGAATTTCAGTCTCACTTCAAGCCACAGAGTGATTTCGCGGCCCGCTTTTTGTTTATGATTGGTGGCAAGACCAAGCCTCTTTTCATCGGCGTCGATGGTGATGAGATTGTCTGCCATTATGGGCAGGAGGAAGAAATCGATGTCTACCTAAAGGTTACTCAGCCCGTGATGGATCAGCTTGTTCTTGGCAAGATGTCTTTCCAGCGAGCTTTTAGTGTTGGAGACTTGACCATCAAGGGAGATTTTAAGACCCTTCGTATGCTCGACGAAATATTCCCTTTTTTCGTAAGACACAAGTAGATATGAGGAGGAAAAAATGAGAGACGACAATTGTATTTTTTGTAAAATTTTAAATGGAGACATTCCATCGAGACTTGTGATGGAGGATGATGATTTTAAGGTGATCATGGATGCAGAGCCAGCAACCAAGGGACACTGCCTGATTTTGCCAAAGGACCACTATGCAAATTTATTTGAGATGCCAGAAGATGTGGCAGCAAAAGTTCTTCCTGCAGCAAAAAGAGTGGCAGCGCATTTAAAAGATTCTTTACAATGCGACGGAGTCAATCTCGTGCAGAACAATGGGGAAGCTGCTGGCCAGACAGTGCATCACTTCCATATGCATGTGATTCCGCGCTTCGAAGGTGGCAACACATCTGATGTTACTTGGAGTCACAGTGAGTTTAGCGCCGAAGAGTTGGATGCTATTTGCGACCAGATCAAATTTTAATCAAATTAAAAAACGCCAGGTTTGGATGCAATATCCTAACCTGGCGATTTTGCTTTGTAGAAAAATTTTTAAAATCTCCTAAAATCTAATTCCCTCAAATTCTTTTAAAAGAAAAATCTCAAAATTCCTACAACAATAGCTATTCTACTTGCTGACTTCCTTTATCAGGCCCATGATGGTTTCGATGGCATCCATCTGTCCGCTGTTTTCCATAGCTTCGATATATTTGCCTTTGTTTTCCATGACATCTTCGATAGTTGCCATGAGGGATTCGGATGTAACATCTTCCTCCTCAAGCACTACTGAAAATCCTTGTTTGGCAAATGAGTTGGCATTTAAAATCTGATCTCCACGGCTGGCATTTCTAGAAAGTGGAATCAGGATGTTTGGCTTGTGCAAAGCTAAAAGTTCACAGATGGAGTTTGCGCCTGCTCTTGCCACAACGAGATCTGCGGCAGCAAAAAGATCTGGCAGGTTTTCGCTGATATATTCAAACTGCGCATAGCCCTTTTTAGATTTAAGTGATTCGTCTAAATTTCCTTTGCCACATAGATGGATAATCTGGTACTTGGCTAAGAGTTCGTCAATACATCCGCGGATAGCCTTGTTGATATAGACAGAACCGATGCTTCCTCCCATAACCATAAGAATAGGAAGGTCAGTCTCAAATCCACAAAATGCCTTGGCTGCTTCTTTGTTTCCTGTCAAAAGTTCCTGGCGAATAGGGGAACCGGTCAAAACTGCTTTGCCGCTTGGCAGGTAAGGAACGGTTTCCGGGAAGTTGCAGCAGACCTTTGTGGCAGAAGGAAAGGCCAATTTGTTGGCAAGTCCTGGAGTTAGGTCCGACTCATGGATGATGACTGGAATGCCTCTGGTCTTTGCTGCCATGACGACAGGCACAGAGACGAAACCACCCTTTGAAAAAACTACATTTGGCTTGATTTTGCCAAGTAAGCGTCTGGCTTGGAAAAATCCGTGGATAACTCTAAATGGATCGCTCAAGTTTTTAAGAGAGCGATAGCGTCTTAGTTTTCCGGAACTGATGCCATAGTAGGGAATCCCCTGGTCTTCCATAAGACCTTTTTCAATTCCCTCATAGGAACCAATATAATGAATCTCATAATCTTCTTTTTTTAGGGAAGGAAAAAGGGCGATATTGGGTGTGACATGTCCTGCTGTACCGCCTCCGGTCATAACGATTTTCTTCATATGAAAAAACTCCTTTTTTTAATCTAATATTCATCTTACCTTGCTTTTATTCTTTGTCAAGAAAAAGAAAAAAATCAAAATTTGACAAAAGACGCCATACTTGTTATAATCCGTAATAAATTTGTAACAAATGTAACAAATTTTAAAAATTAGCAACATAGAAATGCAACATTTCAAATCCTTTGGATTTTGGCTCGAAAGCGAGTCTACTGCAGTGAAGAATGAAAGCGAGTTTACTACAGCGAACAGTAATAACTGCTTTTTGCTGTACCAGTTGATGAATGGATTTGATATGCGCGTCAATATGGAGGTAAAAAATGAATTCAACATGGAAGAAGCGCACTGCACAGGTGACTGCCCTTGCCCTTTCTCTTAGTGCTATGGGAGTAACAGCCATTTCTCAGACGAGTTCTACTGATTCCGTGGACGGATATCGTACAGCCGGTATCGTTTCAACAGTAGCAGCGATGGAATCTGGTGCATACGCAACTGCCAATGTAACAGGATCTGAGGTTACAGTCGTAGCTGCAAGCGAAGAAACACAGACGACTAAATACCCAGAATGGCAGAATCGCCTTATGGCCAATGTGGATGAGTTCTTATATGTAAGAGCAGCCGCAAACCCAGAGGCAGATATCGTAGGAAAGATGTATAAAGGAGATGTAGCAGAGGTAACCGGAAGTGAGAACGGCTGGTACCAGATTACATCAGGCAATGTGACAGGATATGTTCTTGGTGAGTATTGTCTTACAGGAGACGATGCGTATACTCTTGCAACACAGGTTTGCAAAACATATGCAAAAGCATTAGAAGGCGGTGTTCGTATTCGTACAGCCGCAGATGCCAACAGTGAGATTTATACTGTATTGGCAGCTGGAGATACCGTTGAAGTTGCTACAGACGTAGAAGCACCAGACGGTTGGGTAGCAGTATCTACCAAAATCGGTACAGCTTATATCAGTGCTGATCTCGTAGAGGTTTCCGTTGATTATGGCAGTGCTATTACTATTGAAGAGGAACAGGCAGCAGCTCAGGCGGCGGCCGAAGAAGCAGCAGCAAAACAGGCTGCAGTTGCCCAGCAGGCAGCTGTCGCAGCATCTTATGATGATGTAACTATTCTTGCAGCTCTGATTCAGCATGAAGCAGGCTATGAATGTTACGAGGGACAGTTGGCGGTAGGAGCAGTTGTATGCAACCGTATCCGTTCTGCTTCATTCCCAAATACAGTATCTGGTGTTATTTTCCAGAGTGGTCAGTTCACTTCTCAGTCTGCTATCAACGCTATCGTGGCAAAAGGCCTCAAGTCTTCTTGCGTGCAGGCTGCACAGGAAGCTCTTGCAGGAGCGGACAACACTGGCGGATGTGTTAGTTTTAGACCAGTTAGTTCCGGAAGAAGCGGAGTTGTCATTGGCAATCAGGTATTCTTTTAAATGAAATCAAATCCCCTGAAGGCTTGATATTTCTATCAGGTTTTCGGGGGATTTTTTTGCGCCCTTTTTTGTCCCTTTTTTCTTAAAGTTTCCTTAAAGTAATGCAACAGATTTTTCGATATGGTAAAATACATTCAACTAGCACAAGCACTACTAAGTCAAGCGCAGAACACTGTAGTGCACAGATTGCTGCAGAGTACATGATTTTGAC
>CAVIOJ010000145.1:0-6286 GCA_963644225.1 Lachnospiraceae bacterium
GCCGGGCCCTGCAGCCTGTGGTCCGCCGATGCGTGTTTTCATTTTTTCGCTCCCAGCACCCCTGCCGAGATAACAAGGCCCCAAGGCTTATGCTCCCACGGTCATGTAGACGATGTCTGGCGTCGATGCGCTGGAGAAGTAGATAAAAAGGCAAGATTTACGGAATGTTTGGGGCAGTTGGAGTTTGAGTTTGAATTGCAGCTGAGTTAAAAAGAGCTGCATCCGAAGATGCAGCTGTAAGTCTTTTATTCTACTGTAACGGATTTGGCCAAGTTACGAGGCTTGTCCACATCGAGTCCCTTGGATACGGATAGGTAATAACCCATCAGCTGTAGCGGAACTACTGCAACAGATGCTGCGAAGTGATCATCGATCTTTGGCACATAAGCTGTAAAGTCGATTTGATCCTCGATTTCGTAATTGCCATAGGTGGTAAGTCCCATGAGGTACGCTCCTCTGGACTTGCACTCTACCATGTTGCTGATGGTCTTCTCGTAGAGATCAGACTGGGTCAAAACGCCGATAACTAAGATGCCATCCTCGATCAGTGAGATGGTGCCGTGTTTTAACTCGCCAGCAGCATAGGCCTCTGAATGAATATAGGAAATTTCCTTCATCTTGAGGGAGCCTTCCAAAGAAATGGCATAATCGATACCACGTCCTACGAAGAAGACATCCTTGGCGTTGGCATACTTGGAAGCAAACCACTGGATGCGTTCCTTGTCCTCGAGAACTTTTTCTATCTTTTCAGGAATGGTTTCTAACTGGGCAACCAATTCATTGTAATAATCGTCTGTGATGGTCTCTCTTGCCTTTGCAAAAGCCATAGCCAGGCAATAGCAGGCAATCAGCTGAGCTGAGTAAGCCTTGGTGGTGGCAACTGAGATCTCTGGGCCAGCCAAAGTGTAGAAGACCTTGTCCGCCTCTCTTGCGATGGAAGATCCTACCACGTTGACAATACCAAGGGTGCATACCCCCTGCTCCTTTGCTTCACGAATAGCGGCAAGAGTATCTGCCGTCTCACCAGACTGGGAAATGGCAACTACCAATCCACTCTTGTCCAAAATCGGTCTGCGATAGCGGAACTCACTTGCAAGCTCAACGCGAACAGGAATCCTGGTCAAGTCCTCAATCACATACTGGGCAGCCATTCCTGCATGCCAAGCCGAACCGCAAGCCACGATGGTGATGCTGGTGATATTTTTAAGATCATCCTGGCTAAGTCCAACCTCTGATAAATCAACGACTCCGTCCTTTAAAACAGAATTGTATGTATCACGAACTGCCTTTGGCTGCTCATGGATTTCCTTCATCATGAAATGTTCGAAGCCACCTTTTTCAGCTGCTTCTGCATCCCAGTCGATATGGGTCAGTTCTTTTTCAACGGTATCTCCGTCCAAGTTGTAAAAAGTAACATCTCCAGACTCGATACAAGCCATCTCGTGGTTGCCGATGTAGTAAACGTCACGAGTATATTTTAAAATAGCTGGAACATCGCTGGCTACATATCCCTCGCCATCGCTGATTCCGATAACCATAGGAGAATCTTTTCTGGCAACCCAAATCTGATTTGGATATTCCTGGAACATAACTGCCAAAGCGTAAGATCCGCGAACACGAACCATGGTCTTTGCAAGAGCATCAACTGGTCCGATGTTGTATTTTTTATAGTAGTAATCCACCAATTTTACCAGAACCTCTGTATCAGTATCTGAGTAAAAAGTATAGTCGTGGCGGATGAGCTTTTCCTTTAATTCCTGGTAGTTTTCAATGATACCATTGTGAACACCAACCACATTGGCAGTAGAAACTGCCATATCCTCAACTGAGTTGGACACATGTGGGTGAGCATTTTTTACCGTAGGAGCACCGTGTGTAGCCCATCTGGTATGACCGATACCAACGCTTCCCTTGATGGCAGCACCGTCATCTGTCTTTTCGCGAAGTTCCTTTAACTTGCCGATAGCCTTGGCCACATGGACATCTCCCGCGCCATCTCGCACGGCGATGCCGGCAGAATCATAGCCACGGTATTCAAGCTTTGACAATCCATCAAGCAATACCGGAGCTGCTTCTTTTTTTCCAACAAATCCTACAATTCCACACATAAACTTTCCCCTTAATATCCGTAATCCTGGGCATTCTCTTCGGTACAGCCCGTGTAATTTACGACATAATCACTGATTTCTGTCACTGTCTCTGAAAGTGTCACATCCTCGTTGCCATAGAGATACTGATGTAACTGCTTTACATTGGACTCCAGGGTACAAGGCACAACCAGGCTGGCGCCACCATAAGTACCGGTAGTCTTGTCAAACGGGAATCCAGCGGTGTCGGCCAACTGGTAATCACCCATAGCTGATCCCAAAGAGATGAGCTGAGTCATGGTAAAGTTGGTTCCGATATCATCAAATACTGCATCCACCAACTTGTTTAATTCAGATAAGTTGGCATCTTTTGCCTTTTCAACCATCTTCTCGATAACTGTACGCTGTCTCTGGGCACGGCCAAAGTCACCGCCAGCAGTATAACGGATACGGCAGTAAGCAACAGCCTGTACACCGTCGACGGTCTGTGTTCCAACTGAAACATGGCTGCTGGACTTGCCGATAACGCCTGCTGTATTGTCGATATAGCCGTAGCCACCGTTTGAAGAACCATTCATGTAGCCGGCCTCAGCTTCTGTGATGTCAAGCTCGATACCGCCAAGGGCATCTACAGCCTCTGCCAAAGCATAGAAGTCAACAGAGATATATTTTTGAATATCCAAATCCAGGTTGCGGTTGAGCATCTCGATAGCCTGCTGTGGACCGCCATGGTTGTAAGCGTAATTACACTTGCGGTAAGTGCCGTCCCCATCCACCTCAAGATAAGTATCACGGTAAACAGATACGATTTTGACCTCTTTGGTCTCGTTGTTGATGGCACAGATCATAATAGAATCACTGTTACCAGTGTCGTAGTTGCCGTTAGAACGGTTGTCCACGCCAAAGAGAGCGATGGTGGTATATCCTTCAAGCATCTCTGCTGTCTCTTCATCAAGCTTGTTGGTCTTGAGATCCTTTAGATCATCCCAGTTGATAAGTCCTACTTTTAACCACAAAAAGAGGAAGATCAAAAGTAACAAAAGTACCACTGCCTCGATGATAAATATCTTTTTACGATTCTTGCGGCGCTTCTGACTACGGGTCAGTTTCTCCTGTCCCTTCTTTCCCTTTTTCTTGCCGTGGGATGTATTATTATGTTTCGATGAATTCCCGTGCTTCTGGGAACCATCGTCTAATTCGATATTGATAATTTCCTTGTCTGCCATTTTACACTCCTTACTATGAATTTTCATAATCAATTGTGTCCTGCGCGAGCAAGCACTTCAAAATATTATATCATACTATCTGTAAAAACTTAACGAAAAGATAAAAGAAAAAACAAGTCCTATGGTACAATCCGCCGAAGAATTGGAATTTTTCGCATGATAAAAATCAAAATTACAGACAGGGCATATACCAAAATGCTGCCTATGATGCATCTTGGAATGATAGCAAGGCTCGGCGCAAAAAATGGTATAAACATTTTTACAAAAAATTCGTGGACCAGGTAGACTCCCAAGGTGTAGTTGGCCAGAAAGTCGACGATTTTTGTTGGCATATTTTCTGATTTTGCCCCTGCATATCTAAAGGCGCAAAATAGGGCCGCGCTCACCACAATGTATAAAAATGCTGCTGTAAAATATCCGTAGGATTCTCCCTGGCCTAGTGCAACCAGATTTTTTTTGCAAACCATATAGATAAAAGATAAAATTCCGGCAACGTATAAGAAGATGCGGGCCGGCCTATTCAAGTCATAATGGGACAGGCAGTAGCCCAAAAGCAAATAGATAAGATTGCCCCCTATAAAGGAAATGCCAATGGATGCATTGATCCCTCGTCCGCTCCATTCAGCAAGCATGGGATAGATGTAGTTGAGGCCGATGCCAAGAAGCAGCATGTAGCCATAGATTCGCTTTTTATCATTGATAGCGGCAAGAATCGGTATCACAAGATAAAGCTGAAACAGGGATAGAAAGAACCAATAAGCTCCAACATATCTGGCACTTAGGATTCCGTCTACAATGCCAAGGAAAGTCAAGTCTAAAGTTTCCCCCTTTATGCAGCAAAAAAGCAGCCCCAGCAAGGACCAGGCCACGAAAGGAATGACGGTCTTTGTCAGGCGCTTTTTGAAAAAAGTCGCGGTGTCGTAGCGTTCTCTGTAATCCAAAAGCGTGGCGCCGGAAATCATAAAAAAGCAAAAAACCATGCTATTTACCAGGTGCTCGATGGCATTGCCAAAGAAAAGCCACTGGCTACTTTGCGATATAATTATGTCGTTATCTACGTGGGCCAATACCACGATAAAGCTGGCCACTACGCCAAGGGTTGACAGGTATCTCTTTTTTTCCATAATTTGCTTCTCTGTTACAGTACTTCTTTCTACATTTTCCTAATCTATAGAATTTCTAACTCAAATGCTTTTAACTACTCTGTCACTAACTTGAGCAGCTTCAACTTCAATGTCTCTGTCTTAATTTTCTCTGTCTTAATTGTCTTCGTCTTAATTAACTCTGTCTTAATCAACTCTAGCTGCAATGTTTTTTGCTATAACATATCCAAGGAAAAATTTTTCAGGCCCATTGGAAGATTTGGGTTGTAGCACCAATCTCCCGCCGCCAAAAGTCCTCCCCATTTTTCCATGAAAAGTTCATGGGAAGCTTCGCTGCTTTCGTCAGCTTTACCGGAACTGCGCACCAAAATACCAGGATCCACAATCACTCGAAGGCCCACAGCTCTGGCCCTAAAGCAAAAATCGAGCATCTGCTCTCTGCCAGAAAGTGCCGCATCAAATCCCCCCAGTTTACGATAGACCTTGGCATCGATCATGCAATATCTAGGGTCTACCATGGCTGTCTCATGGGGAATGACTCCATAATTTTCATAAGACTTATGATATATCTTTTGGTCGTAAAAAGCAGGATAGATGTTGCCCTCACCATCATAGATGAAGCCGCAATTTTCCACTGTAAAACCTGCTTTTAAAAAGCGCGCCCCTACCACAGCCACATCCTTTTGCCGCAGATAACCGTACATCTTGGACAAGTTGTTTCTGGAAAATGGGCGAACCGATTTATCATGTAAAAATAAAAATTCCTTTTGGTGAGTTTCCACATCCCGGCCCACATAAGGAATGGACCAATAGTCCTCTCTTGGCGTCGCACCACTATGTGGCAAAAATTCACCGGCAGCTATGTCCTGACGTTTCAAAGCTGCTGCCGCCGCGACGCTATGCTCAGACATATAGCGCTTTCGATATAATTTTTCTTCCTTTTTAGGCAGAGCCTGTCTCTTTCTTTCGTGATACAAAAGCATAGGAATACGCAGGCAGCTGCAATCTGTCTCCACCAATCTCAAAAGGAAATCATACATGCAGGCATCCTGCAACTGGGTGGAAAATTCCCGCAGGCGATTGGCATAAGTACAGGAAACCAAAAAATAATCCCCGATATAATTGCAGTGGCGCAAGAGTTCCACGTCAAGCTCCGGGCGAAAATGTGGCTCTAAGCGATCACTTTCCACCAAGAAATCCGAATCCGTATAAATCAGTCCCGGCTCAACAGCCCCTTCTCTTGACATAAGGCGGTTGTATACTCCGGCGATCTGCAAAAAAGCGTCCGGCTGCAGACGATCATGCTGGCCCACAAAATAGATATAGTTGCCGCTCAAATCGTCCCCTTTTTTCGTAAATCCAGACATAACATAATGAAAGCCTATGTTATAGGCATAGGCTTTTCCTTGATGTTTGGTCAAGCGACGGTAGTGGGCTCTGGCATCCTCCGGAAAAAACTCAGAGACAATTCTCTCGAATCCCGAACCAGGATTTTCATCAAGAACATAAAGCTCCCACTTGTCGTAATTCTGAGAAACCAAAGACTCTAAAAGGTCCCTGAAAAAATATTCTGTTGTATTGCTCAGCCACACAAGGACTGAGATTCCTGGCATTTCCATGGTCTCTCCCATCTAACTATATATTGGCCAAATCAGGCGGCCCACAAATTCGAGCCGTCAGTCTACTCAGGCTGCGGGCCTACGAACTTAATACCAGAGTCTACAAACGCCCGGGCTGCGGGGCTACGTACTTAAGTCCTATAGTCCACTTGTGGCTACGGTCCTACGAATCTGGGTCTGTAGAACATTTCGCGACAATTGCGTTAATTTGTTAGGTATCGATTTGAGGCTTGGGGTTTGTGTACATTTAA
>CAVIOJ010000146.1:0-2003 GCA_963644225.1 Lachnospiraceae bacterium
GCATTAGTACATCGTTTCTTAAATGACTGACGTAAAAAAATACAGAAAAAGAGAGTGACTTATGAAAGAAAATTGCACTATACTTATGATTTCAAAAATTCAAGGATACATGGTTTTGTCCTTGAAGCAAAAAATTGAGGAAGCGGGATATCAGGTGTCTGTCGTAGAGCCGGAGATATCCGAGATTTCAAAAGTAAAGGAGAGTATCGGGGCTTATCTGCTCTATGGATCAGACGAACTGGCCAATTGCCAGCAGGCATTGATTTACCTCAAGGACCAGTCTACAGAACACGATATTCCTATTTTTACCATAGGAAGCAAGGAAGAAAATGATGAGATACAAAAGACATTGTCCGGACACATGGTTCGTCAATTTTTCGAGCGTCCTGTCGATGTCAATGCCTTGGTTGTTGCTGTGGGGGATTATATTGAAAAATTCGGAGTAAATCACAAGAAAAAGATTCTGGTGGTGGATGATTCTGGAGCCATGCTTCGAAATGTCAAGGGCTGGTTAGAGGACAGATACCAGGTGATTCTGGCCAATTCCGGCACTATGGCTATCAAGTACTTAGCTACCAATCGCCCGGATTTGGTACTTTTAGATTATGAGATGCCAGTAATCGATGGCAAGCAGGTTTTACAGATGATTCGCTCTGAAACAGAGTTTGCAGATGTGCCGGTGATCTTTTTAACCAGCAAGGATGATAGAGATAGCGTTATGCAGGTCATGGCGCTAAAACCAGAAGGCTATCTGTTGAAAACCATGGCACCTGCAAAAATAATCGCAGAAGTAGATGCCTTTTTTGAAAGGCAAAAAGGATTGGAATAAATTTTCTAGATAATTTCTTCTACATACAAATCTAATTCCTTGGTCAAGTCTACCAAGGATCCATCTTCTAATTGAATCAGGGGTCTTGTCAGCTGTGTGTCTGATATAAATGCCAGTCTGCCTACGCGGTTGTCGTTTAGGCGGACACTGTTGCCCACATAGGTCTGAGCAATGTGGGAAAGGAATATCATGATGACTCTAGGGTTATAGCGAGACAGACCTTCGGATTCAAACATAGCAATCACTTCAAAAGGACAAACTCCCGAACGATAACAACGATCTGCTGTCAGAGCATCATATACATCGGCGATTGATACAATAGATGCAAAAGTATCAATGCGCTCACCCGACAGGCCTAGTGGATAACCCTTGCCGTCATATCTCTCGTGGTGCATCAGAGCAGTATTTTTTATACGAGGATCGATATCTTCCTGTAAAAGCAGGCGATAGCCCTCCGTAGTATGGGTTTTTATGATTTTAAACTCCTCGTTTGTAAGAGCACCAGGCTTGTTGATGATTTCATCCGGAATCATGGCTTTTCCGATGTCGTGCAAAAGTCCACACAGGGTGAGAACATCCAAATCCTCATCACTAAGACCCATCCACATACCAATAAGTCTGGAAATCACTGAGACATTGATGGAGTGGACATAGGTAGAATCGTCCAAATCTCTCATATTGTGGAGCATATCTAACATTGAAAAAGAAGACTTGTTTTCATTGAAAAGATACATGGTTCCAGAGAGCATCAGGTCTGTATCGAGCTTCGCATCTCCGTTGATAAAATCCTGCATACTATTTTTAAAAATCTCAGCACTCTGGGTGAAGGTCTCCTTGAATTCTATGAATTCCTGGCTTTCTTTGATGCGCTTGGCATAGGAAGGCTCCTCGATTTCTTCGATAGTGTGAACTGGAACCACTTCGTTTGGAAGTATGAGAGCAGAATCTATATGATAAAACCGCATATGTTGAATCATCTGTTGGCTCAAGACGGAGCCTCTTTGGACGAGCATCTGTCCGGTTTTTGTCTTTATGTCACTAGCCACAATCATACCTGGCCGCAATTCGTCTGTACTATAAGTAACCAAGGACTAATCCCCCTTCCTGATTCTTGTATGCAAATCTTCCTTCAAATTTTGCTCCGGTCTTATCAGACACATTTTAAATATTATAG
>CAVIOJ010000147.1:0-10315 GCA_963644225.1 Lachnospiraceae bacterium
TTTCCTGAAAACAATCTTTTATCAATATACTATATGATACCTTTAAAAGCAAGTGCAAAATTATACACAAAAACAGCATAATTAAACGAACAAAATGGGGAAAATATCACAAGTGGCGAAAATAGATTAAAGACAAAATGAATAAATATTCATAAAAAGTGAAAAAATAATATATTTTCCTCTTTACGAACGAGGGGATTTGTACTAATATGGGAAAAGAGATTTTTTTGATAGAAAAGAGGAATGTGACCTATGATAAAAGTAGGAATTATTGGAGCAACAGGATATGCTGGCGGAGAGTTGGTTCGTATATTGCTCGGACACAAGGAAGCCCAGATCGTTTGGTATGGATCTAGAAGTTATGTGGATGAAAAATATGCAAATGTCTATCGCAATATGTTTACCCTTGTGGAGGACAAGTGCTTAGATGACAATATCGCAGAGCTCGCCGACCAGGTGGATGTTATTTTTACAGCTACACCCCAGGGCTATCTTGCATCGATTCTGACGGAAGAGATTTTATCAAAGGTCAAAATTATAGATTTAAGTGCTGATTATCGTATCAAGGATGTGGCTACTTATGAAAAATGGTACGGAATCGAGCACAAGAGCCCACAGTTTATTGATGAAGCTGTTTATGGTCTCTGCGAAATCAACCGCGACAAGATGGAGGGCGTTCGCTTAGTTGCCAATCCGGGATGCTATACCACATGTTCTATTCTTACTACTTATCCATTGGTCAAGGAAGGATTTATTGATCCAAATACCTTGATCGTAGATGCCAAATCTGGCACATCAGGAGCGGGAAGAGGAGCAAAGGTGCCTAATCTTTTCTGTGAGGTTAATGAGAGCATCAAGGCATATGGAGTTACTACACACCGACACACTCCAGAGATAGAGGAGCAGCTTGGTTATGCATGTGGAGAAGATGTCACTATTTCTTTCACCCCACATTTAGTACCTATGAACCGTGGTATTTTAGCGACAGCATATGCTTCTTTAAAAAAGGTTACTTATCCGGATGGCAGAGTGGATTATCCTACAGAAGAGATGCTTTTTGATTGTTATCACAAGCTCTATGACAAGGAATATTTCGTTCGTGTTTTAGAGCCAGGAATGACACCTGAGACCAAATGGGTTGAAGGTTCAAACTTTGTTGATATTTCCATCAAGGTAGATGATAGAACTCATCGCGTGGTTATGATGGGAGCCTTGGATAATTTGGTAAAGGGTGCTGCGGGACAGGCAGTACAAAATATGAATTTATTATTTGGGCTTAGAGAACAAGAAGGATTAGAACTTGTTCCTATGTTCCCATAGATTAGTTGGAGATATATTTTGACAGAACAAATCATTGATATTTCGGAAGTTAATTTGCCAGAAGGAACCAGCCTTCGAGTTATAAAGGAAGAGGATTACGAAGCTGTGCATGCTCTTTGGATGAAGATTAATGGCTTTGGAATACGAAGCATTGATGACTCCAAGGAGGGAGTTCTTCGTTTTATCAAAAGAAACCCCGATACCAGTATCGTGGCTGTTTCTTCTGATGAGATTGTAGGTTCGATTCTTTGCGGACATGATGGAAGACAGGGATGCTTTTACCATGTTTGCGTCGAAAAAAGTTATCGAAATCACGGTATAGGAAAGGCCATGGCAACAGCCTGCATGAGACGACTGCAGGAAGAAAAAATCAACAAGATATCTCTAGTGGCTTTCAAGGACAATGCCCTTGGCAATGCTTTTTGGCATGAGGAGGGTTGGAAGCAAAGAGAGGATCTAAATGTATATGATTTTATTTTAAACGAAGAAAATATTACGAATTTTATCAGTTAAACTGCGACGGATATCGAAGCTTTATTAGCTAAATTGATGAGATAAAACTGGATAAAAATTTATAGTCAAGGAGAGAGGATATGCAAAAAATAGACGGTGGAGTTACAGCGGCAAAGGGATTTTATGCAGCAAATACAGCAGCTGGTATCAAGTACAAAGACAGAGACGATATGGCTATGATTTATAGTGAAGAAAAAGCCATGGCTGCCGGTACTTTTACAAAAAATGTGGTAAAGGCTGCTCCTGTTAAATGGGATCAAAATATCGTAAAAAATAGTGATTTTGCAAGGGCTGTAGTTGTAAATGCCGGAATTGCCAATGCATGCACCGGAGAAGAAGGATTTTCATACTGCAAGGCTACTGCTAAGGCAGCTTCTGAGGTACTTTCGATTCCTGAAGACTCTGTTTTGGTGGCATCAACTGGTGTTATTGGAATGCAGCTTCCTATTGACAAACTCACATCAGGAATAAAGGCTATGGCACCGAATCTTGCCCATACAAGAGAGGCGGCAAATCTTGCAGCAAAAGCAATTATGACTACAGATACCAGGGAAAAAGAAGTAGCTTTTTCTGTTGAAATAGGTGGACAGACAGTTACAGTTGGTGGTATGTGCAAAGGCAGCGGCATGATTCATCCAAATATGTGCACCATGCTTTCTTTTGTTACCACAGACATTTCCATTACCCATGATCTTTTACAGGAAGCCTTGAGCAGTGTTGTGGATGATACCTACAATATGATCTCAGTGGATGGAGATACTTCAACCAATGATACCTGTTTGCTGCTTGCTAATGGTATGGCAAATAATGCAACCATTACGGAAAAAAATCAGGACTATGATACCTTCGTTGAAGTTTTGTTTGAGGTAAACAAGACCTTGGCAAAGATGATGGCAGGAGACGGCGAAGGAGCAACTGCTTTGTTTGAAGTAAAGGTCGTTAATGCCAATACAAAGGCTGAGGCAGTTACTTTGGCTAAATCGGTCGTGACTTCTAGTCTTACAAAAGCAGCTATCTATGGTCATGATGCAAACTGGGGCAGAATCCTTTGTGCCCTTGGTTATGCTGGTGTTGATTTTGATCCGGAAGCAGTTGATTTGTATTTTGAAAGTGTAAATGGCAAGATAAAAATTATCGAAAATGGTGTTTCTACTGGATATAGTGAGGATGAAGCAACCCGTATTTTGACAGCAGATGCAGTGAGCGCTATCTGTGATATGAAACAGGGTGATGCAAGTGCTACAGCCTGGGGATGCGATCTGACCTATGAATATATAAAAATCAATGCGGACTACCGTTCTTAAAAAATAATATAAAGGCTGGTTTTTGTCTCAGACAAATGATTTATATCAAGACTTGCAACTTTAGTTTTGACAGAAGTATTAAGTGATAGAAGAGAGGAAGAAGCAATGGCAGAAGACAATAAAAATATGGAAGAGGTTATGGAAAAAGCCCAGGTCTTAATTGAGACATTACCTTATATTCAGCGATTCAATCGCAAGATCATCGTTGTAAAATATGGCGGAAGTGCCATGATCGATGATGAATTAAAAAAGAGAGTAATTCAGGATGTTACCTTGCTTAAACTTGTTGGATTCAAGCCGATTATCGTTCACGGCGGTGGTAAGGAAATTAGCCGCTGGGTAGAAAAGACAGGTATGGAACCAGAGTTTATCAATGGCCTGAGAAAGACCGATGCGGCAACTATGGAAATTGCTGAGATGGTTTTAAATAAGGTCAACAAATCCCTGGTTCAGATGGTGGAGGAACTCGGAGTCAATGCCATTGGAATCAGTGGAAAAGATGGTGGCCTTCTCAAGGTAGAAAAGAAATACTCAAACGGTCAGGATATCGGTTTCGTAGGTGAGATTACAGAGGTAAATCCAAAGATTTTGATGGATTTGCTTGAAAAAGATTTTCTCCCTATTGTATGTCCTATCGGAATGGATGAGTCTTATGAGACCTACAACATCAATGCAGATGATGCTGCTTGTGCTATTGCCCAGGCGGTAAATGCGGAAAAACTTGCCTTCCTTACTGATATCGAGGGCGTATACAAAGATCCAAAAGACCCTTCTACATTGATTTCAGAACTTACAGTATCAGAGGCCAAGGAACTCATCTCTGACGGATTTATCGGCGGCGGTATGCTTCCAAAATTAAACAATTGTATGACAGCCATTGAAAATGGTGTTTCAAGAGTTCATATTTTAGATGGAAGAATTGCTCATTGCCTTTTACTTGAGATATTTACCAACAAGGGAATTGGTACCGCTATATTAGACGACAAGGAGACAAAATTTAATGACTAAAGAAGAATATATCCAAACAGCAGAAGAATCTTTATTCCATGTATACAACCGTTTTCCTGTTGTCTTTGAAAAAGGCCAGGGTGTGTGTATCTATGATACAGACGGCAAGGAGTACTTGGACTTTGCATCTGGAATAGGTGTTATGGCTTTTGGCTATGGCAACAAGGATTATACAGATGCTTTGAAAAAACAGATTGATGCCATTACACATACATCTAACCTCTATTATCATCCACCTATGATTTCTGCAGCTAAAAAGCTTTGCCAGGCATCCGGCATGGACAAGGTATTTTTTACAAATAGTGGAGCAGAGGCTATCGAGGGAGCTATCAAGACTGCTAAAAAATATGCTTACCTTCGTGATGGTTTTGCAGGACATGAGATTATTGCTATGGAACATTCTTTCCACGGCAGAACTGTAGGCTCTCTTTCTGTAACAGGAACAGAACACTACAGAGAACCTTTCCTTCCTCTTATGGATGGTGTAAAGTTTGCCACTTTCAATGATTTAGACAGCGTAAAGGCTCAGATAACAGATAAAACTTGCGCTATTATCTTTGAGACTGTACAGGGAGAGGGCGGTATCTATCCGGTTGACCCTGAGTTTTTACAGGGCGTTCGTGATATCTGTGACGAAAAAGATATTCTTCTCATCCTCGATGAGATTCAGTGTGGTATGGGAAGATGCGGCGATATGTTTGCCTGGCAGGGATATGGCATCAAGCCAGACATTATGACAAGTGCAAAGGCACTTGGCGGCGGCGTGCCTGTTGGCGCTTTTGCTCTGACACAAAAGGTTGCAGAGAATTCATTGGTACCGGGAGATCATGGAACTACCTATGGCGGCAATCCTTTAGTATGTGCAGCGGTAGACCAGGTTATGGATATGATGGAGTCTTACCATATTACCGATCATGTAAGAGAGATTGCTCCATATTTTGAGGCGACTTTGGATTCCTTCGTTGAAAAATATGACAAGGTCATCGGAAGACGTGGTAAGGGACTGATGCAAGGCCTCGTTATCGACCCATCTCTTCCAGTAGGAAATATTGTATCGAAAGCCTTGGAGTCTGGACTTATTGTCCTTTCGGCAGGAGGCAATGTACTTCGTCTTTTACCACCTCTTGTAATTGAAAAAGAGGACGTGGATCGTATGGCGGAATTGTTGACCGGAGTTTTTGACATAATTTTGTAAAACTCTTGTAATAAATATGTTGTTTTTGCTACAATGAGAGGAGCATTCTTGTTTCCTTTTATGAGGGATAAAAGGGAAGTCGGCTATATGTGCTGGCTTCTTTTTTGTGATTTCAACGCAGTCTTGATTTTTTCATGACAAAATTCATGTCAAGATTTGTTTTACACTCCCCATAAAAAGGAGAAAAAATGAATAGAAAAAAGATTTTGTTATTGCTGCTATGTTTTTGTCTTTGTTTCTTTTGCTCTTGTAAAAGCAAATCCTACTTAGAGACTTCGGACGAGACCGCTCAAGATTCATCCGGGCAAAGTGGGGAGGATTCTGATACATCAGACAGTGAGTCTGGCAAAACTACTTCTGATGATGCGAACTCTTCGGAAGATTCAGAGCAAAAAGATGCCAAGATTTATGTACAGGTAAGTGGTGCTGTTGCAAAGCCGGGAGTCTATACCTTTTCTTCGGGAAGTCGTATTTATCAGGCTATTGAGAGTGCTGGCGGATTTTTGCCAGAGGCTTATGAGGTCAACATCAATCAGGCAAAGCTTCTAGAGGATGGCCAGAGGATTCATGTCTATACCAAGGAAGAAGCAAAAAGTGGTCAGTTATCTGTTACAGAGGTAGGAGATGAAGCATCTGTTGGAGGTACTTCTGCTACAGGTGGTCTGATCAATATCAACACAGCCACCGCAGAGCAGCTTACTAACCTTTCTGGAATCGGGCAGACCAGGGCAGAGAGCATCGTGGCTTATCGCCAAAAAAATGGCAATTTTTCCTCCAAGGAGGATTTAAAAAATGTCTCCGGAATTGGAGACTCTACATACGAAAAGATACAAGATCAAATAACAGTGGATTGAGGTTTTAAAATGGCAAAAAAAGTATTAGTTGTAGATGACGAGAAGTTGATTGTAAAAGGAATTCGATTTAGCTTGGAGCAGGATGGAATGGAAGTGGATTGCGCTTACGATGGAGAGGAGGCTTTGCAAAAAGCCACAGAGTGCGCCTACGATATGATACTTTTAGATGTCATGTTACCAAAGATGGATGGCTTTGAGGTATGCCAGAGAATTCGCGAATTTTCCAATATGCCGATTGTGATGCTGACCGCCAAGGGCGATGATATGGACAAGATTTTGGGCTTGGAATATGGAGCAGATGATTACATTACCAAGCCTTTCAATATCTTAGAGGTGAAGGCCAGAATCAAGGCCATTATGCGCAGAACCACACCTAGAGTTGTGGAAGAGAAAAAAATGAGCCAGATTACAAGTGGGGATATTACAATTGATACAGACAATCGAAGACTTCTGATTTGCGGTCGTGAGATCAATGTCACATCAAAAGAGTTTGATATGCTGCTTCTTTTGGTGACCAATCCTGGCAAGGTATATAGCAGAGATGATCTTTTGCTCGCAATCTGGGGTGCTGATTATCCTGGAGATGCCAGAACGGTTGATGTACATATTCGTCGTCTTCGTGAAAAGATTGAACCAAATGCCAGTGAACCAAAATACGTACATACCAAATGGGGATTAGGCTACTATTATCAGGAGTAATCGAGGCATATTATGAAATTTATTCCATGGAAAAATAAAAAAAAGACTTTGCGTGGAAGTCTGCTTGGTTTGATTCTCATTTTAGGTATTTTACCAGCTACTTTGTTTTGCTATCTTTTCATCAATTTGTATGAAAAACAGTCGGTGGAATCGGACGTTTCAAATATGAAAGCCAGTGGCCAGGTGATTGGAAAGCAGATCATGTCCAGCGGATTTCTAAATGATGCATCTTCCGAGGAAGTGAAGGAGCAACTTGATGCTCTGTCCAATGCATATGACGGCAGGATGATGGTAATCAACAGCGCTCTTACAGTAGTGGAGGATACCTATGGAGTTGATGAGGGCAAGATCCTTGTCTGGTCAGAAGTTATCGGGGCCTTCCAAGGAAACAGCGGATATTACTACAATAGAGATGATGCTTACCTGGTTGTGACAGTTCCAATCTACGGAACAGATGGAGCGGAAGTATTAGGGGCTTTAGTTATGAACAAGTCCATGCTCTATGTACAGGAGGCAAAAGAATATTTCGAATCAGTTATGATTATTTGCCTTTTGATTCTGTATTTGCTTGTTATCGTTGCGGCTATTTTACAGTCAAAAAAATATGTTAAGCCTTTTAAAAAGTTAAGCACAGCCATTGAAAATAAAGAAAAAGAGACGGATCAGGGCGCAGATATCATGGTGGATGACTACCAGGAATCCAAAGAAGTATCGGATGGAATGAACCAGTTGATTTCCAAGATGAATATCGTGGACCAGTCCAGACAGGAATTCGTATCCAATGTCTCTCACGAATTGAAGACACCTCTTACATCCATGAAGGTTTTGGCTGATTCTCTAAATGGTATGGAAAATGTACCGGTAGAGCTCTACAAGGAATTTATGGCGGACATTGGGGATGAGATAGACCGCGAGACAAAGATTATCAATGATTTGCTCAGTCTTGTAAAGATGGACCGTGCAGAAGCAAAATTAAATGTTGCTGCTGTCAATATGAACGACTTGATTGAGTTGATTTTAAAACGTCTAAAGCCTATCGCTGAAAAAAGCCAGGTTGAACTGGTTTTTGAGACTTTTCGTCCTGTGACCGCAGAAATTGATGAAGTAAAAATAACTCTCGCCATCACCAATTTGGTGGAAAATGCCATTAAGTACAATGAAAAAGACGGTTGGGTTCACGTCAGTTTGAATGCGGATCACCAGTACTGTTATATCAAGGTGGAGGATTCCGGTATGGGTATGCCGGAGGAGAGTCTTGACTACATATTCGAACGTTTTTATCGCGTAGACAAATCTCACTCAAGAGAGATCGGTGGAACTGGCCTTGGTCTTGCCATTACAAAAAATGCCATAACCATGCACAAGGGTGATATCAGTGTACATTCTACCTTGGGAGAGGGTACTGTTTTTGATGTGAGAATACCTCTTACTTATATCGACGAGACCAGTGAGGAGATTTCCCAGAAAGTAAAGAAGCAGCATCGTTTGCTGCCATAGGAATTATATATGAAAATTAAAAGAATGATTAGCCTTTTTCTGGTGATACTTCTTTGTATGAGTTTAGCAGCCTGTGGCCAGAAAGAGGAAAGTGGAAATGCAAAAATATATTATATAAATTCGTTGGGAGACGGTATTGGATCAGTTTCTTATACCATCAAGTCCAAAAAAAATGCAGATCAGATAGAGGAACTTTTGAAAAAATTGTCAGAAGATCCGGATAGTGTGGAATATCGAAAGACCATCACGGACAAGACAAATGTGGTGGATTATTCCCTTGATTCCGGTACTCTTAGTCTTTATTTTGACCAGGAATATTCGGAGATTGAAGGCTATGCTGAAGTCCTAGTTCGTGCTGCAATTGTAAAGACCCTGGTGCAAATTGATGAAGTGGATGCGGTCGCCTTTTATGTGGGAGAAAATCCCCTGCAGGATGAGAGCGGGGCTGTGGTTGGCAGCATGAGTGATGATACGTTTGTAAGTGATTATGATGCAGAGTCTGAGAGCCTTGAGGAGACGACTCTGACTTTGTATTTTGCAAGTGCTGACGGGCAATCTCTGGTAAAAAAGGAGCAGACAGTTTATTACAGTAAAAATGTATCCAAGGAACGACTTATCATGGATTATCTGCTGCGAGGACCGCAGGAGGATGATGCCAAGGACGTGATTCCATCAGGCACAAAGGTTCTTAGCGTCAATGTGACTGACGGAGTATGTTATGTCAATTTTGACTCTGGTATTACCAAGGCAACATCTGGCGTGAATGCCAATATCACCTTGTATGCCATTGTCAATTCTCTTACAGAATTAGACTCGGTAAACAAGGTCCAAATTATGGTAGATGGTTCACAGACCCAGTCGGATGCTTTGGGACTTGGATTTGAACTTGGTAATTCTTATGAAAGAGATATTTCCATGGTACAAAAAAAGGAAGGAAAATAATGCTTAGAAGAAATGTTTGCGCGCTTAGCGTAGCATTTCTCCTTGGACTTGGCTTGATTTCCTATGGCAGTGCTGCATTTCTTTTGGCTTTGATATTCTTTTTTTTCTATATGATTTTAGGGTTAAAAAGAATAGAGCCCCTTGCTAAGATGCGGCGCCTGCGGATGATTTTTTTGTTGTTATTTTGCTTGGCGGGGATTTTTCTTGGTATGTATCGAGGGAAGTCCTTAGAGCAACTGCAGGAGAACCTGCCGGAAGGAAAAAGAGTTACCTTCCAAGGGGAGATTTATAAAAAAGAAAAAAAGTCGGAAACGACAGTCTATTATCTAAGAAATGTTATTCTAAAAATTGAAGGAAGACAATTTTATTGTTTTTCCATTCTACTTTATCCAGATTCGGATACAGATTCACTTGGTACAATATATGTAGGAAGCGGCAGAGTAGTGCCTTTTTCAAAAGCGAGAAACGACGGCAACTTTAGTGCCAAAGACTACTATGAGAGTTTAGGTATTGTTACGTCCTTAAAAAATCCTGATATAGAAAAAAGGATACAGCCCAAATTTTTCTTGAAGGAAAAATTATATATTCTTCGGCAGGCTATGGTAAAAGTTTATGAGGATTATCTTCCGGGAGAAGAAAGCGGAGTTCTTGCCACATTAGCTTTGGGGGAAAAGACTTCCTTGGATGCAAAGGCGAAGGCAATCTATCAGCTAGGAGGCATTTCCCATATCCTTGCCATATCGGGGCTTCATATCTCCGTTGTAGGAATGGGGCTTTATCACCTCCTTCGAAAAAGGGGAATTAGCTTTTTTTCGTCCGCTATTTTCGCGGGAACTTTAATTCTTATCTACGGCCTTATGACTGGATTTTCTCTTTCTTCTGTGCGTGCAATCTGCATGTTCTTATTCTATCTTTTGGCAAATGTCATAGGGGAGTCCTATGATTCCCTGACGGCTCTTTCAATTGCAGCAATCTTTTTGCTT
>CAVIOJ010000148.1:0-11368 GCA_963644225.1 Lachnospiraceae bacterium
CATTAACTCCCACACGACACGACTTATTCAAGCGTATGCACTCAGGCGAACGGCGCGTTTACGCAAGTGTCCAGCGTTAAATGAACACAAACAATAGGAAGAGCCGAAAACGATACCAACAAATTAGCAATTTGAGCCGAGTTTGGCCTGCAAGCCTGGGCCCTGCGTGTGCCGACGCCTGACGACGCATAACTGTCACACTTTTGTCAAAGGAAGGGACGGCCTTGTCAGATGGTACCGTGGATTTGACTTCTACTGCCCCGCCAACTCTAGCAAACCGGGGGAGTCCCGCCCGCAGGCCTTGGAAACGTACTTGCTTCCTTGGTAAGTGCGGCCTTGCATTTTTATGGGGATGGTATAAGATAAATGCAAAAGGAGATTGAAATGAAAATAGATGCTGTGATTTTTGATATGGACGGTACAATTGCCGATACGGAAAAATATTATAATGAGACCTGGCCAAAGGCTTTTGCGGCTTGTGGATATAGCGATTATACAAGAGAGGATGCTTTGCTTCAGCGGAGTCTCAATCATGCCGACGCCCAAAAGCTCTGGGGAAGCCGCTATGGCGCCGACTTTTCTTTTGAGGAAGTCCATCAGGTAAATACCAAGTTGGTCCTGGATCTGATGGATAAACGTGGTATTGAAAAAAAGCCTGGATTAGAGCCTCTTTTAGCCTATCTCAAGGAAAAAAATATCAAGACGGCGGTGGCTACAGCCACCAAGTACGAGCGAGCTATTCCACGGCTTGAGGCTCTAGGTCTTGCCCAAGCCTTCGATGCCGTCATCAGCGTATCCATGGTAAAAATCGGAAAGCCTCACCCGGATGTCTATCTGTATGCCTGCAAAGAATTGGGGGTAAATCCACAAAACTGTGTAGCCATAGAGGACTCTCCAAATGGTCTAAAGTCTGCCGCTTCGGCAGGATGCATCACCCTTATGGTTCCCGATTTAACTTTGCCTTCCACAGAGGATTTATCCATCATCCACGACTGGGCCCCTGACTTAGAAAAAATAATTCCTATCATAGAAAAAATCCTGGCCCAATAATAAGCCAGGATTTTTATTTTACATTTTTTAAGAATTTATAGCCGAAGGCTCAGATAAATCTACTTTCCTTCGTATGTCACAACTGATGCAACATCATATTTTGCAAGTCTGTCTCTGCCGTGAAGACCTGCGAGCTCCATGAGGAAGGCAATCTTTACTACTTCTCCGCCTAACTCCTCAACAAGCTGGGCTGCAGCTTCGATGGTTCCGCCTGTAGCGATCAAATCATCAATCAAAACTACCTTCTGTCCAGGCTTGATAGCATCCTTGTGGATCTCGATGGTAGCACTGCCATATTCCAAGTCATAAGACTTTGAAACTGTCTCACATGGAAGCTTGCCAGCTTTACGTACCAATACGAATGGCTTGTTGAGTGTGTATGCGATAGGCATACCAAAGATAAAGCCACGAGACTCAGTTCCTGCAACAACATCAAAATCAAGCCCATCTAAAAGTTTGATCATCTCATCGATAGCAAGATGTAAGCCTTCTGCATCCTGAAGGATACTGGTTACATCACGGAAGATGATTCCTTTCTCTGGATAATCTGGGATACTTCTTATGTAATCTTCTACTTTTTTCATAATAACCTCGATTCTTCATTTCTACGGCACAAAAGCGCCAAAACAAACAACATAATGTTATACTCCTGACCATATAATGTCAAGAGGAACAGGCCTCCATAATACCATCCAAGTCCAAATTTTCTGCCATTTTCAAGATATCATCCACCTTTTTTTGCATGTCATCTTCGTAGGTATATCCACCTAGAATTTCCACCACCTGATCTACGCCATCGTAATCAAATTCTTCGCAGTGATTTTTTAACATGGTAAACATATCTGCAATCCAGGCATCATCCGACATCGGCTTCTTTTCCTCCTCAGGAGGCATATATTTTTTCAACCTCTTTTGCAGTTTTTTTACTTCCTCTATCAGAATAGGATGTAATGTGACGACCCTCTCCCGAATGGAATCCCTAGCAGCATACTCAAGAAGTTTTGCCAAGGAAGACGTCCCCATCGCTCCAACCAAGGCAAGATTGCTCTTTAGGGCGTGAACTTCGATGCGATAATCCTCAAGTCCCTGGGCGCACTCCCTGTCTTCATAAAATGTATTCAGACGTTCAATGGTTCTTTGTATACTCTTATAGAACTCGATTACTGCTTCCCAGAGCATATCCTGCGTTGGAAAATGAAGCATTCCATAATCCCAGTCAAAGCCTTCCAATTCTGGAAGTTCACCCTCTGTTACGGATTCCTTCTTTTGTACTTTGCCACGAACTGGAGCTTCTACAGGAACAGTTTCAACATTGATATTTTGAATGGCAAGCTGCTGCACAATCATATTTTCCAACTTTCTCGAATCGATAGGCTTGGACAGATAATCGGTAAAACCAATCTGCAAGTATTGATCCTTGGCCCCGATAATAGCATTGGCAGTAAGGACTATCACGGGTACATTTTTGCACTGGTTGTCCTGCATCCCCTGCATATAAGAAAGAGTTTCCACGCCATCGAGTTCCGGCATCATATGGTCAAGGAAGATAATGTCGTAGCGTTTCTTTCGCACCATCTCAAGACAGACATAACCATTTTCCGCCTCGTCTATCTGAATCTTGGTATGCTCCAACAATTTTTTAAAAACCTTGCGGTTCATGGCATTGTCATCCACTAGCAAGATATGGACATTTGGCGCCACGAAGGTAAATCCTCTAGGATCTGTCGCTTCCTGGGAAGCAGAACCCTCCCAATCGTGCGTTCCTATCGGCGTCCAGTCTACTACCCGCTGCTTCAAGTCGAAGTAAAAGACAGAACCCTGTCCATAGACACTTTCTACCCCAATGGAACTTCCCATCATATGCAATAGATTTGAAGTGATGGCCATTCCAAGGCCCGTTCCCTCGATGTTACGATTGGCCTTTTCATCTATGCGCTCGAAAGCCTCAAAGAGCTTTTTCAAATCTTTTTCACGAATGCCTACACCGGTATCTGCAATACGCACATGTAAAATCTCGGAATCTCCGTCCACAGTTCCCGTAACCTCGACGCTGATGCCGCCTTCCTTGGTATACTTTACCGCATTGCTCATGATGTTGGTGATGATCTGTCTGACACGTAAGGAGTCACCATGATATTTTACCGGCAAAGACTCATCCACCTTGATCTCCAAGTAAAGTCCCTTTTCCTTGGCACGAAGGCGAAACATGGTCAAAGCATCATTTAACATACTCGATAGATAGTAGTCATCATACATCAGCTCTAACTTGCCGGACTCAATTCTTGAAAAATCAAGAATCTGATTGACAATCTCAAGCAAGGACTCGGTAGATGCCTGAATATCTGTCGCTAAGGAAACTACATTTTCCTCCTTGGACTCACGAAGAATCATCTCGTTCATTCCCAAGACGGAGTTGATAGGTGTACGAATCTCGTGGGACATATTGGCCAAAAAGTCACTCTTGTACTGGTTGGCAACTTCCGCCTCCTGTTGGGCATTTATGGCCTTTTGCGTCACTTCCATAAGCTGATGATTTTTTTCCTCAACAGTCTTCTCCTGCTGCTCCTGAATCCAGCTCTGTAACTTTAACACCAGGCCGATAGCGATGGATGTGATAAAAAGACTTTGCACAACGTCTATGTACATGCCTTTTTTGCTAAGATAATCAACAAGCAACTGTGGGTAAAAATAAGAAAGAACATAACAAAGTGAAATCACCGCGATGTCAATAAAGAGCATGATGTAAAAATTGATGCCCTCCAAAAGAAGGAAGATAAAGAGAATTCCCAGGATAAACCAGCTAGACATACCGCTTTCGATTCCGCCCTCGCAGAAGAAAAATCCCGGAAAAACTATATAACAAATCATGATAATAAGCAGATTGGCAGCAATATCCAACCTGGCTTTTGCATTGGCAAGATAGAGCGAGAAAACCATGATAGGAAGGGTTGCAGAGAGCAAAATAAACTGGGTAAAAGGAAAGGCTCCGATAAGCAGTAGGATAAAAGACATAAATCCTCCTGCTGCTGCAATGCACACCATGATGTTAAAAAGAACCAGTTTCGGTCCCTTTTTTCTTACACTGAAAAAGTCCTTGATTACTTCTATCTTTTTTTCCATAACTCCACCAACCTACATCTGATGGCGAACTACCAGATACTCATCCCCTGACTGATAGTAAGGACAAGCGGCAGTATTGCCCGTTAAAAAACGCACCATATCATCTTCGTCCAAATCCATGTCACAGACATAGCATTCGTCCTCATCATCATAGACAAAATTATTACACATATCGCAATTGGTTACTTCTTTTGCCATATTCTCTCCCATCCATTTTTATCACTCTTGCAGCCAAGAAGGACTTCTGTAGGTACAGCAAAATAAATTTTTTGCCCATACTAATCCTCGCAGCTTGCATGTTTGGTTAGATTCCAACCAGATAACGTAACAGGCCGCCTGCTAAGCAAGCCCCCATCATGGCAGCCAGCATAATGGCATATTGGTAGCCTTCATGCTCAATGCCCCATTTGGTATTCATAACTCCGATATAGATAAAAAGTCCGACAAAAATCGCCGCAACATTAATGATTAAATTGATCCATTCCATTTCTTCATTTCTCACTTTCTGGACTATACTGATGCCAGAATTTCTTCTAGTGCTACAAATAAGGCTTCCATCTCCTCTTTTGTCCCTACTGTGATACGGAGATAGTTGTCAATTCTTGGCTTGTTAAAATAGCGCACAAAGATATCTTTTTCTTTTAATTTTTCAAAAATTGCATCCGCCGGCATAGTGCCGTGGCTTGCAAAAATAAAGTTGGCCTTAGAATCAGGGAAGGTAAAACCAAGTTCTTTTAGACGGCCCTTGGCCCACTCTCTGGTCTCGATTATTTTTTTCACATTCTCCTCAAAATAAGTCACATCCTCCATGGAAGCCTTGCCTATTTCTATGGTGAGACGGTCCATGGTATAAGAGTTGAATGAATACTTGCAGTCGTTCAGATAAGAAATTAATTTTTCAGAACCCATGGCATAGCCGATACGGCTGCCAGCAAGAGATCTGGATTTTGAAAAAGTCTGCACAACCAAAAGATTATCATATTTTGAAATCAAATCCACTGCAGATAAGGTTCCAAAGTCCACATAAGCCTCATCGATAATAACTACGGAATCCGGGTTTGAAGCAATCAAATCCTCGATGGTAGAAAGGTCTTCTGCAAGCCCTGTTGGAGCATTTGGATTTGGCAAAACTATTCCGCCATTTTTCTTCTTGTAATCAGCCACATCTATGGAGAAATCCTCCTTTAGAGGAATCCTCTCGTATGGAATCCGAAAGAGATCGGCCCAGACATCATAGAAAGAATAGGTAATATCTGGAAATAAAATCGGGCTGTCGCTTCCAAAAAAGGTAAGAAAGCTCATGGCAAGAACATCATCTGAGCCCACTCCTACAAAGACCTGTTTTTTTGAAAGACCCTTGGCAGAGGCAATCGCTTCTACCAAATCCAAAGCCTCAGGATCCGGATAAAGGCGAAGGCTGTCTATGGCAAATTCATCCAATATTCCTTGCACCTTCGGGCTGGGTGGGTATGGATTTTCATTGGTATTTAGTTTGATAACCTTCTTTTTTGGCTGCTCCCCCGGTACATAAGGTACCACTTTTCTAACGTATGTCTCCCAGTCTCTCATATTCTTCCTCTTGTCTGTACGTTTTTTTGTTTAGTCGTCTAGTATAAGTCACTACTTGGCCGAAAGTGCCGCATCAAGTACTGATTTATTGGTCACCTTGGCTTTTGCCGCACTTGATAAGGCATTGTATGCGTCATTTGCCTTGTTAAGAGCTGCCTTTCCGCTTTCCGTAGATACATCTCCGATTGCATCTATCAGAGCAATCACCTTATTGGCCTGATTCTGGGCATCCGCATCCGCCTGGGCTGCTGCCTGTTGTGCTACCAGGGCACTGTAAGTATTTTCTGCATCCACCAATACCTGGTAGTTGTCTACGCATCCCTTGCCAGAATCTGTAAGGGCATCATACTGACTGCGAGCTGCAGAAATAGCTGCTGCAGAATTCAGACTAACTTCGCCAATAGCATTGATCGTATTTTTACAAGCATCCGCCTGTTGCTGAGTCAGAGAATCCACTGTCTCCGTTCCAGCCAAATCATACATAAGTACAGGGAAGCCTGCAGATACATAACTAAAGATAGTCGAAGCTGCAGAAAGTGGCAGGTTTACACAACCGTGAGAACCATATCCCTCGCAGTAGCGCTGTCCACCGAATGATTTTTGCCAGGTGGCATCATGCAAACCGATATCTCCATTAAATGGCATCCAGTAGCTTACATGGGTACGATAATTTGCTCCCTTTAAGATAGCATCCTTTTCACAATAGGTAATACGGAAGGCTCCGCATGGAGTGACATGACCGTTGTTTGGATTTCCTGTAACACAGGCGGTATCCATAACAACAGATCCGTTGATTACCAGATATACATGCTGGGCTGTACGGTTGATTTCCACATAACTGTTGCCATAGTCATTGCCTTCACGGCTGGCAGCTGTATACTGGTATACAAAATCACGGCTAACATCTTCTGCTGCCTTGATGTCCTCTATAAGCTGGGCAACTTCTCCCTCTTTGTTGATACGCCATCCATAGTTGCCTCCTGGAACTGTGACGGTAACGCCATACTGAGTTGCAAGTTGCTTTGCCTGACCATAGGTGTCATATTTTTTGCTCATGCCAGATACGAACTCTGTCATCTTCTCCTGGTCAAATACGACTTTCATGGAATCATCCACAGATAACCATGAGGCGATCTGGGTGCTGTCCACTTTTTCAGTGGCTGATCCTATGGTATAGGTAATCTTGGTTTCAAGATAAGAATCCAAGGTCTTTTTTACCGACTTTACCTTTTTATCAGTTGCCTTGTACTTCGGCTGCTTGTAGCACTTGTCCTTCTCCAAGTCCAAAGTATCTGAAAGAGCCAGGGCTGCTTTTTTTATCTTCTTTACAAGGGTCTTTGCTTCAAGCTCAGTACCGTAGACTTCGTCTTCGATTTCAAAACTTCCGTCTTTGTAAACAAGACTGGCATTTTTAGTCTCGATGACATCTGTATTTTTCATACAATCAAGCTTGGCCACACTCTTTTCAATGGTAGTCGTATCTACCGTAACTACAGCGTCGTTGTTATATTCTGCTGGAACGAAAAGACGATACACCCAAAGGAATCCATTCTGTGAATCCAGGATTTCCGAAAGCTTCTCATCGGTGATATCTAGATCCATACCAAGATCCTCGGCACTAAGTGTCTCCGTCTTATCATCTCCCTCGATGATAGTAAGATCATAGTCCGAGCTGGCAGACTTTAACCTGTCTTTCATGGTAGAAAGACTGGCGGCTGATGAACTCACGCCGTTGATGCTGCTGCGGAAGAAAAAGTGACTCTGAAAAAAGATTCCAAAAGCTACGAAAATAAGGAGTAAAACTCCAATTACGATTCCACAGATTGTGATAATCTTTTTCGTATTTCTTTTTTCTTTTACAGGTGCTGTAATACTTTCATTTGTTTCTTCTGTAACGCTCTTTTTTATCTCTTCCGTTACATTTTCATTTCCTTGTGACATAACTTTATCCCTCTTATTTTAAAATACCTTTATAGGTTTTTGATTTCATCAAGCCAAACCTCTGCCGAAGCATCCGATGGCATACGCAAATCTCCCCTCGGTGACAGGCTGACTGTACCGACTTTCGGTCCATCCGGAAGACATGACCGCTTGAACTGCTGGGCAAAGAAGCGACGATAAAAAGTTTCCAACCATTTTTTGATGGTAGCATCGTCATAATCCCCCGCAAATGCATATCTTGCCAGGCGGTAGATTTTTGCCGGCTGAGAGCCAAAGCGCATCAGGTGGTAGAGGAAGAAATCGTGCAGTTCGTATGGTCCTACCAACTCCTCTGTCTTTTGAGCAATCACCCCATCCTTCGGTGGCAAGAGTTCCGGAGAAACCGGAGTGTCTAATACATCAAGTAAGACTGCTTTTAATTTTTCATCAGCCAGATAATTTGCATAATAAGATACCAGATGTCGCACCAAGGTCTTTGGTACAGACACATTGACTCCATACATGGACATGTGGTCACCGTTGTAAGTCGCCCAACCCAAGGCCAGTTCCGACATATCTCCAGTTCCTATCACAAGTCCACCCTCTTTGTTGGCCACATCCATAAGGATCTGGGTTCGCTCTCTGGCCTGACCATTTTCATAGGTCACATCATGGGTGTCTGGATTCTGTCCTATATCCAAAAAATGCTGTAGCACTGCATCCTTGATGGAAATCTCCCGCAGACTAACTCCCAGGGAGTCAATCATGGAAAGAGCATTTTGATAGGTGCGGTCCGTCGTTCCAAAACCAGGCATGGTGATGGCGATGATGCCACTTCTATCCAGTCCCAACAAATCAAAGGCTCTACAAGTCACAAGCAGTGCCAATGTAGAATCCAAGCCCCCGGAAATACCAATCACGGCCGTCTTCGCCCTTGTGTGAGCCAGACGTTTTTTAAGGCCCATAGACTGGATATTTAAGATCTCTTCACAACGCTTTTTTAAATTGGCCGCATCCGATGGAACGAAAGGAGCTTTGTCATAAAAGCGAGTAAGCTCGGTATCTCTGACAGGAAGCAAAAAGTAGGATGTATAGTAATCCTCCTCTCCTCGCATCTCAAATGTAGACATGGAATGTCTCTTGTGGGCGATGGCGTAAAAATCCATCTCACTGCTAAGAAGTCCTGTAGAAAAAAGAGAGGACTCCGCTAAAATCGAACCATTTTCCGCCAAAAGGTTGTGACCAGAATAAACCACATCCTGGGTGGATTCTCCCTCTCCTGCGCTGGCATAGATATATCCGGCATAGAGTCTGGCAGAAGTCCCTGATACCAACTCTCTGCGGTAGGTATTTTTTCCTGTCACCTCATCGCTGGCTGATGGATTGACAATCAAGGTCGCTCCATGAAGAGCATGGGATACGCAAGGTGGATTTGGTGTCCACAAATCCTCGCAAATCTCTGCTGCTATAACAAGCTCCGGCATATCCATGCAGGCAAAAAGCTGGTGGCTTCCAAAAGGAATCTCCTCCGCCTCATCGCCTAGTGAGACAAATTCCACTTCATCCATTCCCGAGCAAAACTGTCTCGCCTCATAAAACTCATTGTAGTTCGGAAGATATGTCTTTGGCACCAGTCCTAAAATCCGGCCCCGATGCAAAGCAGCTGCCACGTTGTAGAGCTTGCCCTTGTATAAAAAAGGAAGTCCTACAAAAAAGATACCATCAAGTGTCTTTGTGTAAGTCTGAAGGCTAAAGAGACCTTCTACGGCCGCCTTTTGCAGACTGCGCTGGTAAAAAAGGTCACGGCAGCTATAGCCCGTGATGCAAAGTTCTGGAAAAACACATACCAAAACCCCAGCGTCCTGGGCCTCTTGCATGGCTTGCTTGATATTATTTACATTGAAGGCAACATCTGCCACCCGAATCACGGGTGTGTATGCTGCAACTTTTACAAATCCATCTTTCATCTATATGCCTCTTAAAATACTCGCACCGCTTATTTCTTTTTTCTCATGGCGACAAGTTCATCCACGGAAAAATTGTATGCCTTGTTACAGAACTGGCACTTGACCTCAATAGGCTTGCCGTCTGCTATGATGTCGGCCACATCCTCATCTCCAAGGCTGCAAAGGCTGCGTTCTACACGCTCCGTAGAACAGTCACAGCGAAATTCCGCATCACAATTTTCGGTAAAGTTGACATCAAATCCTGCCAAAACTGTCTGTAAGATTTCTTCTGGACTCTTTCCTTCTGATAACATGGTAGTAACCGATGGCAGATTTTTGATATTGTCCTCTAATTTTTCAATAATCTCATCTGATGTAAATGGCATCAGCTGTATGATAAAGCCTCCCGCAAAAGCAACGGTATTGTCCTTGTTCATAAGAACTCCAAGTCCCACTGAAGAAGGCACCTGCTCACTGGTTGCAAAATAATAAGTCAAATCCTCGGCAATCTCACCTGTCTGTAATGGAACGGTTCCCACATAAGGCTCCTTTAGCCCCATATCCTTGATGACACGCATAATTCCAAGGTCGATGGCTCCACCCACATCAAGCTTGCCGTCCTTGTTTGGTGGTAACATAACATCAGCTACATTTGGGAATCCCTTGACATGTCCCTTGGAATCCGCTGTGACGGTGATTCCTTTCATAGGACCACTTCCCTGAATCTGGAGTGTCAAAAGATCATCCTCCCCCTTCATCATAACTCCCATCATGGCTGCTGCAGAAAGCATTCTGCCAAGTGCCGCAGTCACAACCGGGCTGGTATTGTGGGAAGAGCGCGCCGTCTCAACCATATCTTTTGAAGTGATGGCAAAGGCACGAATGGCGTCCTCTGCTGCTGTTGCTCTTACTATATAATCCTTGTAATTTTCCAATTTTATTCCTTCCTTTTTCCGTGTTCTCTTGCAATCACATAAATACGCTGTGTCTTTTCTTCCGGCAAGTTCATGGTGTCTGCATCAAGTACCGCCACAAATTCCATGCCGCCGTCTTCTACGGCCTGCCTAATCTCGGAAAGTTCGTAGGCCCTTTGATAGTGGACTTCCTCAAAACGCAAAAAACTATCCTTTTCATCCTCGATATAGAGGGTCAGATCGTATTCATTGATCTTGGTGCTATCGTCATAAAAATTCTCCCAGATAAAACTACCGGTATCGCGATTTTCTGCGAAAGTCCCATCCGCTAGAATCTCCCGGTATTTGTAAGGAGTATTCATATCAAAAATAAAAATGCCATCAGGATCTAAGTAGTTGTTGACCAGGGAAAATACTTTTGTCAAATCCGAAAGGGATGTGATGTAATTCATGGAATCACAGACACTGACAAAAGCCGCCACCGTACCGTAGAGTTCAAACTCCCTCATATCCTGACACAGATAGAGGATATCCTCCCTGCCAGATGTCATGGCAATAGATAACATATCAAAGGAATTGTCGATACCAATCATATCAAATCCCGCTTCTGCAAGCAGTCTTGTCATCTTTCCTGTGCCACAGCCCAACTCCGCCACCAGGCCATCTTTTATATCATATTTGCTAAGTAACTCTACCAAGTGCTGCTTCCACGTATCATATGGCACATTGTCCATAAAGAGATCGTAGACTTCAGCAAAACTCTCATAAGCCGCCATACTTCATCTATCTCCTGCGCCTTTTTAGCTCACTCTATACTACCACACTTAGTCCTTTTTGCAAAGAATTGCA
>CAVIOJ010000148.1:11378-17637 GCA_963644225.1 Lachnospiraceae bacterium
GAATTGCATCCCGTGTTAAACTACAAAAACAAATAACTGAGGAGGGGAAAAATGAAAGAAGGAACTTTTTTATGGGAGAGTCAGCTCGGCTCTTTTATGGGATTAGATTTTGACGACTACAAGGCCTTTTTGGGCATTCCCTATGCCAAGGCTGATCGCTTTTGTTATGCAATGGCGGTAGAATCTTTTGAGGGTACTTTTGATGCCACAAAACATGGCAATGTATGTCCGCAGAACCGCACCCACTACGAGCATCTAGAGATCCCGGAGAGGGCTTTTTACCACAAGGAATTCCGAGAAGGACAGGAATTTATCTACGATGAAGATTGTCTCAATCTCAATATTTTTATGCCAAATGATGACGGCCCTCATCCTGTTTTGGTTTTTATCCATGGAGGCGGATTTGACTCCGGCGCCAACTACGACAGCGCCATCACGGGAGCAGCATATGCAAAAAGAGGCATAGTCTTCGTCTCAATCCACTATCGTGTCAGCATCTTTGGCTATCTGACCCACGAAGATATCAAGACGGAGTTTGGCCACGAGGGCAACTTCGGTTTGGACGACCAGTATCAGGCCATCTGCTGGGTTAAAAAACATATAGCTGATTTTAAAGGTGATCCAGACAACATCACTCTCATGGGCCAGAGTGCCGGCGCCATCTCCATCCAGTATCTGTGCCTGTCAAAAAAATGTCAGGGGCTTTTCAATCGGGCCATCATGTTGTCAGGTGGCGGCATGTTCCCAAAATTTGCCTTGCCAAGACCAGCAGAAAATACCAGAGAATATTGGAAGGACTTTATGTCTTGTGCCAAGGTAGAAAGCTTGGACGAGTTAAAGACGCTTGATACCTATAGTATTTTCACCGCCATCGAAGAGTTAAAATCCAGAAGAAAAGATAACACCTACAATACCATGCCAGTCATCGACGGTTATCTCATCGAAGACGCGGTGGACAAACTGATAGCCCATCCACTTCCTATCGACTATATGATTGGATATACCAACAACGACATGTATGCTCCGATTATGGGCTACATATCCCACAAATATGCAAAAGAAAACCAGGCCTACCTCTATTACTTTGACATCGATGCCCCTGGTAATGATAAAAATGGCGCCTTCCACTCCAGTGATTTACGCTATGTATTCGGTTCTTTAAAAGACAGCCACCGACCTTATGACGCAGAAGACTATAAGGCCAGTGATCTGCTCATCGCCTACATCATAAACTTTGCAAAAAATGGCAATCCTAACGGAGAGAACCTACCAAACTGGCAGACCGCGGCAAAAGCAAACAAGGCTCTTCGTATCAGAAAGCCTGTATCAAAAATCAAGATGTCAAAGGCCCACTGGATTAAGCTGGCAGCAAACCTGCTTAGCAAGGGCGATCCTACCTAGGCAAACCTGCTTGGGCAAGCAAATGCAAATAAGGCAAAATTTATTTTTCTTATATAACTTTTCAAAAAAAGAAGCAAGACCCCATCTGGAGTCTTGCTTTTTTATCTTCGTCCATCAGAGACGATATATCCATCTTTTCCTGCTTCCTTTACCTGGTAGAGCAAGCGGTCTGCCGCCGCCAAAAAGTCCCAAAGTCTGTTGGCCCCTACCGGAATACGGTTACAACAGCCCTGAGAGATGGTAACGAAATCCACTCCCATAGGATTTTCCCCAGGCAAATGAATCAGATGCATGGCATCTTCAATCTGCTGCATGTACTCACGGATAGTATCATCGTCCTTGTCCTCAATCAAAAAGACAAACTCATCCCCGCCATATCTGGCAGCAAAAAGCCCAGGATAGCGTCTGGTCATCTGGAATAAAATGTTGGCCACTTCCACAAGATAGCGGTCTCCCTCCAAGTGCCCATAATTGTCATTTACTTCCTTAAAAAAGTCGATATCCATAATCGCGACACCGATTCTAGTCTTGTTTTTAATGGCTCTTGCAATGACCGGTTCCGCATAACTGTGCCAATAAGCCCGGTTTGGAAGACCTGTTAAGGTATCATGGTTGGACTTTACCAGAAGCTGTTCGTTTTCTGTAGAAAGCTTTTCTTTTGCTTCTTTTTCTCTAATTTTTTCCTTGTGGGTACTCTCCGCCTGGAGGACTCTCTGGCCTCCGTAGCCGCCATATTCACGATATGCCTCCAAAAATCTGTCAGCAAAGGCAATATAACCTGCCTGATCATCAAGTACCTTGGCACACATTATTCTTTTTACAAAAAACTGGCTCTTGATATAAAAAGAAGAGACATCCTTCTCGCAGCGATTTATAAAATAATCTAATATCTCAGTGGCTTCCACATATCTTCTGGTTTCCATATGTAAATCAATATAAGCTAAGATATCTTCCAGATAATCTGTATAATTGTCACTCTGGTGAAAATACTTTTGCGCAAGGGCCAACTCTTCGCTGCATTGCTCATCATCACCCTTGGCATGAGCTATAGTAGCCAAAAAAGTATGGATGCCAAATTCGTCTCGATTTTCCCCAAGCTCATGCAATTTCTGCCAGAGTTTTTCTACCTTGTCGGCACAGAGAAGGGCATCTTCTAATCTGCCAATACTTAGATAGCAGTAACCCTTGCTGGTATAGAGACAACTAAGATTTCCATAACTGATAATGGTCGGCACATCCTTGGCCTCGACTTCTAAGATTTCACCGCCTACATCATAGTAATAGAGTGCTCTCTCTGGGCAATGATTCTCCCGAAACAGGTCTGCCAAATTACAACAGGCCATTCCTCGCACATATCCCAAGCCTTTTTTCACACATAGATCCACACAAGTAAGATAGTATTCAATAGCTTCTTCCACATTGCCAGAGGCATTGGCATAGATTCCCAAAATATTGTAACTGCGGGCAGCCATCTCGTATTTTTCAGCCTTGAGCTGATACTTTATCCCCTCTAGACCACTATCAATCGTGTTGATGCAGTCATTGTCAGATGCATAAAACTGCATCATGTAAAAATAGGCATAGGCAAACAAGACATCGGATTCTTCCTCTGTCGCATACTCAAATAATTCTTCGCAATACTTGCGGTACTCTCCATACTGGGGAGAGTAAATCATGGCAATGTTGTCCTCTAGGGTCTGTAAACATTTTTCGATTTGTGGGCTAAATTTCTCGTCCATCTATTCTCCTTCGACTCCACATCATCCGTATTGTCTATACCTGCTTTTTTAAAAGTTCGACAAAGTCTGCTTCTGGCATAGGCTTGTAAAAATAATATCCCTGTATGTAGTCACATCCGTTATCCCGCAGGAAATTCACCTGCTCCTCGGTCTCTGCCCCCTCTGCTATAAGTCGCATACCAAGAGCATGAGCCATCTGTATGATCATCTGTATAATAGCGCGGGTCTTCTCGCTCTCCTCGATCTTGCGGACGAATGACATATCAAGTTTTAGTATGTCGAAATTGTAGTCCTGCAAAATACCGAATGAAGAATATCCACTTCCAAAGTCATCCATCAGAAGATCGGCACCAAGCGAACGCATTTTTTCCAAAATCTCTCTTCTATCCTTACCCATGGCAGTATAGGAAGTCTCCGTAATCTCAATACGAGTCTTCATGGATTTTTCTTTGCTTTTCTCCAAAGTATCCATAATCCAGTTTAAAATGCGATCATCGTAAAAATCAGCCCAGGACAAATTCACCGATACTGGTACGTAAGGGCGGCCTTCCTCCTGACCTTTTTCCAAAAATCTCCATACGTCCTCAGCCACAAAATGATCAAGGTCTGAAATGTGACCATTTTTTTCCAATGCAGGAATAAATACACCCGGAGATATAAAGCCTTTCTCGGGATGAATCCATCGAACCAAGGCCTCCGCCGAGGCGATTTTTCCAGTCTTGGCATCCACTACCGGCTGATAGTAAACTACCAGTTCCTTGCGCAAAATTCCGCTTTCCAAATCTCCCATAACTTCCGCTTCAGCCACGTAGGAAGTCTTCATGTCTGGTTCATAGATGCTGTAATAATTGGTTCTCACATCGCGAATGGCATTGGCTGCAATTTTTGCCATATCGATCATCTCTGCCACATCATCTACATCTTCCTCAAGCTCATAGATACCGCACTGGAGATAAATCAAAAAATCTCGATTGTTTTCTTTGATACGCATCTCGCACAGGTCATTGATTTCCTCTAGGGAGATGGTCTCCTTGCGCACTAAGCAGGCAAACTGATCTGCCTCAATTCTTGCAATGACAATCGGCTGGCACTTGGATTTTTCCAAAGTGTTGTATACCTCTTTTAGCAGACGGTCTCCAAAGGCCATGCCAAAGAGGTCATTGGTTGCCTTAAAGTTTCGAATATCAAAATATAAAATGGCATAATCTGCTTTTTTTTGAATTTTTGTCAAAAAATCCTGAGTCTTTGCTAAAAATCCGGCACGATTGTATCCAGCAGTCAGAGTATCTTTGCGGGACAGTTCCGTCACATCCTCCGCTGCACCAATGATGACTTTCATCTTTTTGTTAAGATATGCAAAAGAAATCTTTTGCATCATGTTTCCCATTCCCTGTTCAATATAATTGACAGCGAAATGATATTCTCCATTTTTATCCAAATTTTCACAGATGGTATCTATATCTGCGGATTTTCGAATACGCTCGGCATCTGCAACCTGGTAATAGTTTGCAATCAGTCCGTCAACAAATTCACTGTAGCGGCAGGACAAATGCTTTTTGTTGCTGATGGTAAACTGCTGTGGGTCATCTACGATCATACTGTCCCTGCTAGCGTTGATAACAAAAATCTTGCAATAATTCTTGCTGTAAAGGCGCTCTGTTATTTGCTCAGACAAAAATTCATTGGTAGTTTCCCTAAAGGAAAGGATTCCCTCTACATCTCCACTGATGGTATTTTCCACCATCTCAAGGTGCAGATGGATAACATGCAGCTCATCATCTTCTTTCAGATAAACAGCCACATTTTCATCAAGTTCATGGAAACCAGCAGCAAACTGACTTAGTAAGTGAGCCTGGCTAAGTTGTTCGCGCAGTTTCACGGCGACCTCAGGGTTGTTGACAATCTCAACACAACGCTCCACATAATGTTCAATACGCTCCACGCCATCTAAGAGTTCTAGCATGGAAATAGGGGTTGCCGAGGCAATGCAAAGTCCTCTTGTGATATTTAAGGAAACCATACCAAGATCTCCCTGGTTTCTTCGCATCACCACATCGAGTTTTCTAAGATAATCATCGTTGACATCCTGCACGCACATCAACACCACCTGATTATCGTCGGTATATTCCAGGCTCCTGGTAAATTCCAAAGTGACCCAGCGATATTTTCCGCCTATATTTCTACGATAATTTATACGCAGGTGGTTTTTTCCTTTTTTTAAGGCCGAAGTCAGGTTGTTCTTATCGCAAAAAGAAAGATAGGCCGACCGATCCTCCCCATGCACATAACCCATGGTTGCGTATTTTTCGAGAAGTTCGTATATATCCTCAATGGAATTAAACTCTTTATCCTCAAAGTCATTGCCACTTCTAAAGATCAAAAATCTGCCCGTAGTAAGATTGCACTTGACTATGCGGTAAAAAAAGCTGGAGAGAACATCCATGGAATCCATGAAGTCGTTATTTCGCTTTTCATACAAATCAATTGCATTTTTCACACGTCGCCCAACTACCGCCGCGTCAAATGGACGGGTAAAATAATCTGTAACACCCAGATTATAGGCATTTTCTATAGACTCCTTGGTCTCATCGGAAGAAATACAAATGACCGGAATCTGGTCTAACCAGAGGCGGCGACGCATTTCAAGCAGAGTCTCCTCTCCAGATAAAACTGGCATATGCATATCTAAAAGGACAATACGGATATCCCGATAATTTTTTTCCATAATCTCTATGGCTTCTTTTCCATTTTCCGCCGCAAGAATATGATAATCGTCCTTTAGCATTTCCGCTAAAATCTCGCGATTAATTTCCGCATCATCTACAATTAATACTGTTGCTTTCTTTTCGTTCACGTCTAATCCTCGATTCTGTCAATACAAGTTATGAAAACTGCTTTTTAATGATATCTATAGTCTTATCGTATGCCTCTTCTACCGCAGGAAGCATCTTTTTTGCGCTCTCTAAATCCTGTGCTCTAAGATGCTCCGTAATCTCACTTGATACTTTATCTAGCTCCTGTAAAGAGAGATTTTTACATACGCCCTTTAGTGTGTGAGCCGAACGAAATGCAGTATCAACATCTCCCTCTGCCATGGCTTTTTTAAGATTGTCCATGGA
>CAVIOJ010000148.1:17647-20416 GCA_963644225.1 Lachnospiraceae bacterium
CTTTTCCTCTTCCATTTTTTTACCCCTTCTAAATCTATATTTAAGATTAACTTGCAAATCTTACTTGCTTTTATGCAAAATACTCAGCCTCATACTTTGTAACAGAAAAGTCTTCCATCTGACTCTTCACACTGCCTAGGCACTCTAGCATCTTTGGTGAGAACTGTCCGCACTCCCCGTCTACAATCATGTGATAAGCTTTGTTTTTATCATATGCCTTCTTGTATACTCTATCGCTAACTAATGCGTCATAAACATCCACCACAGATACAATCTGGGCAGAAAGCGGAATGTCATCTCCCGAGAGTCCATCCGGATAGCCAGAGCCATCGTATCTCTCATGATGGTGGCGGCAGATTTCATAGCTGGCCTTGTGGGCCTCCTCATCCTGAACACCCGCAAGCTGATCTAATATCTCGCAGCCTTTTGTGGTATGGCTCTTCATAATCTCACGCTCTTCGTCAGTAAGCTTTCCCGGCTTTAACAAGATGGAATCCGGTATGCAAATTTTACCCACATCATGCAAGGCGGAAGCCTTGGTAACGGTATCTATCCATGCAGATGAAATATTTTCCTCAGGATAGAGCTTTTGATAAGCGGTAGCCAAAATACGGGTAAGTCCCTTTACTCGCTTAACATGTTCTCCTGACTCGGCATCTCTAAACTCCACGATATTACTAAGTACATCTATCAGGCCCTCGTTAAAACGCTCTAATTGCTTTTTTTGTTCTAACAATACAGACTCCTGCTCAGATATACGCTTCTGCAAGTTGTCCATATTGTGGTGCATATTGACGATGTCATTGACACGCTTTCTGACCACTCTGGCTTCAAAAGGTTTGGTAATCACTGCGGAAGCACCCATCTGGTAGCACTTTAGCTCTGTCTGATTGTCATCGTTGGCAGTAACCAAAACAACCGGAATATGCTCTATTATTTTTCTGGTGAAGAGAATCTGTAATACCTGGAAGCCGTCAACCACCGGCATCACAAGATCAAGCAGTATGATAGCCACCTCATTGATATGCTGGCTCAAAAGTTTGAGTCCTTCTTTTCCGTCCGCTGCGGTAAGGATTTTATACTTATCCTCAAACATCTGGCGCAGAAGTTCGCGATTTAGTTCCTCATCATCCACAATTAAAATCGTATCTCTCATAGGACCCTCCTACTTTGCTTTTGTAATCACAGTCTGTCTGACATCATTGTCAAAACGACGAAGTCGCATACCAAGAATAACTTTTGTATCCATAGACATACTTCCTCGCACCTTGATCTCAGGGCTTTCCGCCACACGTAGCACACGTTTGAGTCGCTCAATCTCACGATTGGCCTCCGCCCTTCTGGCTTCCTCTATCGCGATAGCTCGCATCGTTCTGCCGTAGATAGTACTCTTTTCTCTGGCTTCCTCATCCAACTTGGCTTCGATTTTATCCTTGCCAAGTCGAAGCTGCATCAGTTCATTTTCGATATGGATAAGCCAAGACTTTTGTTCCGTGATTCTCACGCGAATGTCCTCGGTATTTCCCACATCAAGCACGAGGTTAGAAGACATATATCCACCGATATAAGTGGCTTCCACACCCACAGCTGCTTTGATATTGCCACCCATGATACGGGACTTTGTACCAGAAGCCTGTACAAGTGCATCCGTCTCGATATTACAGTTCATAAAATAATCACCAGAGACATTGCCCTTGGCACGAATAGATGCATTTTCAAAAAATCTGGCATTGACTGAACCGCCCGCAATAATCTGGCCGTTGCAGTTGGCATTGACTCCGGAACGAATCATGATATTTTGTTCGGAAATCACATTGGCTCCCGCCACATAACCGTCAATGACGATATCACCTTTGGCCGATACGCTGGCTCCATCTTCCACGGAACCTATGATATGAAGTCTTCCATCCACCGCAATATTGCCGGTGTAGCAGTTTACATTGCCATTGATGACGTAATCTTTCCAGACATTTAACACATAGGTGTTTTCGTTGTAAAAAACAAAACCACCTTCCGCCGCAGTATATTCCTTGGTATCTTCGTTGTAGGTTATGCCATTTCCCGTAAGAGGTGGAAGCTGATCTCCTTCCTCTCCGGCAATCACCACATCGTAGACACTGCGTCCCGGAAGACCTCTGCTCGCCTCGTGGTAATGAGCCAAAATCTGGCCCTCGATAACCATATTTTCCACAACCTTGTTGGAGTAATTCACACTTCCATCAGAGAGTTCTACCGGTGCAAAACCATCCGTGTGATCAAAGAAGAGTTCATAATATCCATCCCTTCCCTTGGTAGGCCTCTCGCCTCCCGCCACACGAATTCGCACATTTAAAAGTTCACCTTTTGCCACGCGGTCAATACCGCTTTCCACATATCCGTAAGAAATGCCATATAAGTTAAGAATGTGCTTGATGCGATGTCTTGAAATCCCAGGCTTGGTTTCATTGCTTACTATCATAAAAGCATCCATCATGTCAGATGAAATAATAATCTGAAGCTTGGTTTCCTCATCCTCAATCTGGCGTTCTATATATTCCCTGTTCGAGTCATAGGCAGCCTCCGAGAGGGCCAACCTGCGCTTTCTCATATCCGTTCTTGCATAGACAAACTTTGCATAGGAAGAGACATCTACCCCGGCTTCTAGTCCCAAGCGAATCTCATGCATCTGTCCAGCAGAAAAAAGTGGATTATTGTAGATTTCCACATCCAAGCCTTCCATGAGACCCATGCGAATCTCGCGCATCTGCATCCAGTTTAACTGGAGATTCA
>CAVIOJ010000148.1:20444-38001 GCA_963644225.1 Lachnospiraceae bacterium
TAGGCATCCGGAATCATCCCCTGATTGTGACCATCTAATATCTCTTCAATCTGTGCATCACAAAATCCCGCTTTTTCCAATTCAGTTTTATTTAAAATGGAGTGAACTTCACCCCCGCTTTGTTCCTTCGTCTGTAGACCTTCATCTGTAAAAAGCTGGTCTATGGTAGAAAGCAGGACCTCTATATCGTCCACTTTTTCTTTTGTATTTTCTTCTTGTGCCATACCTTCCCCCATCATGCAAGTAGGCCGAGTTTACAGTTATTTTAATACTAGCACTTGCGTCTTAATATTTCAAACAATTGTGATGTTTTTCACCAAAATTTCTTACAATATCCAGCAAGATTTTTTTAAAAATAAGATAAAGATGCTCACAACTCTTTACGTGTCAATTTCATCAGACCAAGTTATGTTGCTAAAGAAATCGGGAGGCGATTTTTCGTTAAAAATAATCAGGAAAATTTTTCCTATTAATAGAAAAAAGAAGCCAGCTTACGCTGACTTCTTCACACTTTATGTTTAAATGCAAGATACCCTTCCTATAAGAGAAAAAACATCTTCGTCTAAATTAAGCCAAAATGCCGGCTGCACTGCTGGTTCCAATACGAGTAGCACCAGCTTCGATCATCTCCATGGCACTCTCCCATGTGCGAACACCACCGGAAGCCTTTACTCCCATATCTGGTCCTACAGTCTCTCTCATCAGGCGAATGTCTGCCGCAGTCGCTCCACCAGTTGAAAATCCGGTAGAAGTTTTTACAAAGTTAGCTCCCGCTTCCTTTGCTGCAAGACAGGCCTGCTTCTTCTCCTCGTCTGTAAGCAGGCAGGTTTCGATGATAACCTTGACGATAGCTTTCTTGTCTGCAGCCGCAACGACTGCCTCGATATCTTTTTTCACATAGTCGAAATCTCCAGCCTTGGCATGGCCCACCTCGATAACCATATCCACCTCGTCAGCTCCTTTTTCGATAGCATCCTTGGCTTCAAAGGCCTTGGCCTCCGATGTCATGGCTCCTAAAGGAAAGCCTACCACACAACAGGTTTTTACATCAGAGTCAGCCAGTTCACTGGCAACAAGTGGAACGTAAGCAGTATTTACGCATACAGATGCGCAGCCATACTCCTTTGCTTCCTGGCAGATAGCCTTGATTTGTGAAGGTGTGGCATCCGCCTTCAATAGAGTATCGTCCAAATATTTTGCCATTTCATTTTTATCCATGATCATTCTCCTTTTTTATTTAATGTATTAGTACAGCCAATAACAAATAACTAGCCCAATGGCTTGCCTGATTTTTTATCTGCTGCCCTGTCATCAGTCGCCATAGCGACTAGATAGCTATGATGATAGCATTCAACAAGTCCTTAAACTGGACTGCCACACGATCTGCAGTCTCCTGCACTTCCTTATGGTCGAGTTTGGCAGAAGACATACCAGCAGCCAAGTTGGTGATGCAGGAAATTCCACATACTTCAAGACCCATATGTCTGGCAGCCACGGCCTCACAGGCTGTAGACATACCCACTGCATCTGCGCCCCAGTTTCTTACCATGCGAATCTCCGCCGGTGTCTCATAAGCCGGTCCGGTCAACTGTACATAGACGCCTTCTTTCATAGGAAGCGCCTTGGCATCCGCAATGGAACGAATCACATCTCGCATTCGTCTGCTGTACACCTCACTCATATCCGGGAAACGTGGTCCGAGTTCATCCAAGTTGGCTCCAATTAAAGGGCTAGGAATCGCAGAGGTAATATGATCGGTAATCATCATAAAATCTCCCGGTGCAAAATCAAAATTGACACCGCCTGCAGCATTGGTAAGGATCAACTTTTTCGCTCCCAAAAGTCCCATAAGACGGGTTGGCAATACTACATCGCTCATGGCATAGCCTTCATAGTAGTGAACGCGGCCCTGCATGATGACCACCTTGGTATTTTGCACATAGCCGAAGACGAATCTGCCCTTGTGTCCCGGCACTGTAGATGTAGGGAATCCCTCGATGTCATGGTAATCCACAGTTGTCTCTATCTGAATCTCATCAGCGAAATCTCCCAAACCGCTGCCAAGGATGATTGCGACTTCCGGTTCAAAATCTGTCTTTGCCCGAAGACTTTCGTAACAGGTTTTTAATTTGTCATATACTGGATTCATATTTTTCTCCTTTTTAATTTGTGCTAATTATTAGGATTTTATCGTTTAAAAAATGTTATAGTGCTAGATTAAGTCATCCAAAATAGAATGTCCAATAGTATCAGCCGGCATAGCTACCGAGAAGTTGTCAGCTATGGATGCGCCAATAACGGCGAAACTGTCCTCATCCGGCAAAATCGCTCCCTCCGTCATGGATGGGCTGTAGGCGATAAAAGGCACTTCCTCTCTGGTATGATCCGTGCCAGTATAGGTCGGGTCATTGCCATGGTCTGCAGTCAGAATCAAGAGGTCATCCTCTTTAAGTGATTCTAATAAAATGCCCAATTTTTCATCAAACATCTCGATTTCTCTGGCGTAACCTTCAGGATCTCTTCTATGTCCCCAGAGGGCATCAAAATCTACAAGATTTACGAAGCAAAGACCTGAAAAATCCTGGCCAGCAATTTCTATGGTCTGTTCCATGCCGTGGACAGAACTGGTCGACCTGTGTGTCTCGGTGATTCCCTGTCCGCAGAAGATATCGTTGATTTTTCCGACTCCGATGACATCATAGCCAGCATCTTTAAGTGAATTTAGTGCTGTAGGTCCAGTAGGCTCCAAGGCGTAGTCGTGACGGTTGCTGGTTCGCTTGAACTCTCCGCGTTTTTTTCCAACATATGGTCTTGCAATAACGCGGCCCACGCGCCACTCATCTTTCATGGTGATCTCTCTTGCGATCTCACAGCAACGATATAAATTTTGCAGATCAAATGTCTCCTCATTGCCGCAAATCTGTAAAACGGAATCCGCCGAAGTATAGACAATCATGGCTCCCGTCGCAATCTCTTCCTCGCCTAGTTCCTCGATAATCTCCGTTCCGCTGGCGCTCTTGTTGCCGATGACTTTTTTCCCACAACGCTCTTCAAGTTCTGCGATAAGCTCCGGTGGGAAACCGTGGTCAGTAAAAGTGATAAAAGGCTTTTCGGTCTTGATGCCCATCATCTCCCAATGACCTGTCATGGTGTCCTTGCCATTGCTGGCTTCACGAAGTCTTGCAATACGGCCCATAGGCTGACCCTGGGCCTTCATGCTGCCACCACAACACAGATGAAGCATTCCAAGTTTTTCTAGATTTGGAATATGAATATGGTCCTTGTAGTCTAATATATGTCCAAATGTATTGACACCATGGTCTCCAAAGTCATCCGCATCCGGCATGGCACCGATGCCTAAAGAGTCTAGAACCACCACAAAAACACGATTATATTTTTCCATGATATGCCACCTCCAAATTTTTAAACAGCTTTTCCTTGGTCTCATCTGTAGTAAATGCGATTTCTATGGCATTTTTGGTCATATTAAAGATCTCGTCATCACTGATACCATACTGATTTTGGATAAAAGTAAACTCCTTGGTAAGCGAAGTGTCGCTGACCGTACGGTTGTCTGTGTTGATGGTAACTAAAAGTCCCGCATCTAAAAACTCCCGCAGTGGATAAGAAGCCGCGTCGGCTGACGCCTTGGTCTGTAAGTTGCTGATAGGACACATCTCTATTCCGATGCCTTGATTTCTAGCCAAATCCATGGCTTCCTTGTGGCCAGATAAGGCAATACCATGGCCAACTCTTTTGGCTCCCACCGAAATGGAATCCAGGACATTTTGCAAGCTGCCGCACTCTCCCGCATGGAGGGTAAAAGGGAAATCCCACTTTTTTACCTGGGCAAACAAATCCATAAATTCACTCATAGGAAAAGCGGCCTCTCCTCCTGCCAAATCACAGGCTACAACTCCCTGTCCCAAGTATTCTTTGGCAACAGAAAGCATGGATAAATTGTCCTCGGTGCTGTGATGGCGCATGGCGCAGGTGATGATGCCATATTCCACACCAAAATCTGCCTTGCCTCGCTCCATTCCACGAAGGACTGCCTCGATAACGGCTCTAGTGTCCATCTCCTTCGTCACCGACAAAAGTGGTGCGAAACGCACTTCGGCATAGATGACATTTTCTTCTTTCATCCCGCGAAGCACATCATAAGCCGCCCCCTCTAAGCCCTCTTCATCCATGATGCACTGGCCCGGCAGGTCAAATTTTTCCAGATACTCAGCCAGACTCTGGCAATCTTCTGTCACAGACAGCTCCGCCGGCGAAACCGCGCGCCCTAATCTGCTTTCGATAAATTGCTGGCTTAAAGACCCATCTAAGTGGCAGTGAAGCTCCACCTTAGGCATATTTTTTAACTCTATTTCTGTCATAAAAACCCCTTTTTCTCTTAAGATTCTTTGGAAAGATTACCCGGGCCAAATCCCAGTGGCAAAAGTTCCTCCAAAGAATATACGTCGTAGTGGTCCTCGTCTATCGCCAGGATAATTTGGAAAGTCTTTGGGTCGCAAAATTCCATCATAACCTGTCGACATACTCCACAAGGTGGGGCATATTCTGTCAAAATGCCAGAAGCTCCACCCACAATGCAGATGGCCTCAAAGTCAATAACGCCCTCACTGACTGCCTTGAAAATAGCAGTTCTCTCTGCACAGTTGGTCGGAGTATAACCTGCATTTTCTATATTGCAGCCGCCAAAAATCTGTCCGTTTTTTGCAAGCAATGCCGCCCCTACCTTGAAGTCAGAATATGGTGTATAGGCAAACTGCAACTGATTTATGGCTTTTTGAATCAATTCTTTTGTCTTTTCTTTTGAAAGTTTATTTTCCATCTTTTTTCCTCGCAATTGCCGTGATGTCAGAGTCTAAGTTTCGATTAAAATCAAGACTCGCTCTCATCTTCTGCAATCAGTTTGCGAATTGCCTCCACGGCGACGCGAATAGCTCCATCAGTATCATGTACGACAGGATTGTCGAGGCCCAGTTTTTCTCTCTCCTGGTTGGCTACTACCAAAAAGCAGGAACCAACTCTGGCTCTAAGTTTGCTAGCCACCACAAACATGGCAGCCGACTCCATCTCAGAAGCAAGACAGCCAAGCATCTTCCATGCTTCCCACTTGGCCAAAAGTTCATAGCCAGCTGGCATTTTTTCCGGCTCGTGCTGTCCGTAAAAAGCATCCTTGCACTGAACTACTCCCACATGGTGGGAAAATCCGAGTTTCTTGGCAGAAGATGCAAGTGCATTTGTAACAGCAAGATCCGCAACGGCAGGAAATTCTATAGGTGCATATTCCTTGCTGGTTCCCTCCATGCGAATAGCTCCCGTAGCTACTACCACATCACCACTTTTTACTTCAGTTTGCATACCGCCACATGTGCCCACACGAATAAATGTATCCGCGCCACAGCGGTAAAGTTCCTCCATGGCGATGGATGCAGACGGGCCGCCGATACCGGTAGATGTAACACTGACTTTTACCCCGTCAAGAGTACCCGTATAGGTAACAAACTCACGGTTATCCGCAATCAGGACTGGATCATCAAAATACTTTGCAATTTTTTCACAACGCTTAGGGTCTCCCGGCATAATGACGTAGCGACCCACTTCCCCTTTTGCCACCTGAATATGATACTGGCGGCTAGGATCTTCTGAATAGTTTTTCATGAAATCCCCCCTTAATCATTTATTTTGTAATTATTAATTACAGTATTTTTCAGCAATTACTTGTTTTTTATAATTACGCGTTTCAGTAATTGTCTTACGATTTATCTCTGGCCCTTGTCATAAGGGATACCCTCAGCCTTCGGCGCTCTCGAATTCTTTGAAACAAAGATCAAAACAATCAAAGAGATAATATATGGAAGCATGTTGTAAACCGTACTTGGAATGTTGAGTGCAACCATAAATGAAAATCCGGTATATACATTGGAAAGAGCACGGAACAATCCAAAAAGAAGTGCTGCAAGACCGATATTAACCGGCTTCCACTGTCCGAAAATCATAACGGCCAAGGCCAAAAATCCAAAGCCTGCTACACCATTTTCAAATTTCCACTCACTAACACCAGCTGTGATGTAAACAAGTCCGCCGAGTCCGCCTAATGCTCCGGAAATCAAAACGCCGGCATAACGCATATGGTATACATTGATACCAACTGAGTCTGCTGCCTGAGGATGCTCACCACAAGCCATCAGACGAAGACCGAATTTGGTCTTGTATAAAACGATATAGGAAACCACCAAAAGTACAAAGGCGATTAACATAAACCAACTGAACTCAAACTTGCCAATGTTTAAAAGAAAGGCTTTTTTCGCTGTCTTGTAAGACACAGTAGAAGATACATTGTCAACGCTCTCTGCCATGTTAAGAGCTCGAACGATTACAACAGCGATAGCTGGTCCCAAAAGATTGAGAGCAGTTCCTACCAAAGTCTGGTCTGCATTAAACTGGATAGCTGCCACTGCAAGGAAGAGTGAAAAAATCATTCCAACAACAACTGCCGCCAGGATAACCAAAAGGATCACAAGAGGAGCAGCCATGGTATCCGGAAGGTATCTCATCATCAAGGCTCCACCAAGGGCTCCCATAACCATGATTCCTTCCAAACCGATATTGATAACACCACTGTGTTCTGAGAAACATCCTCCCAGTGCCACAAGCACCAGAACCGATGCAAAAATTAAGGTATATTGGAGTAGTAATAACATTAGTTTTCTCCTCCTTTCGATTCAAGTGCTGCCTTTTTTTCGTCCTTTTTATCAAGGTAACGATTGAGCCAGAGTTTGAAGAAAAATACAAATCCACAGAGATAGATGATCACTGCAGAAATCAAATCAGAAATCTGTGTACAGTAGATGGTCTTGTCCACGTAAGAACCACCACTGGTGATATGCTGGATAAAGTAAGAAGCAAAGATTGCTCCGATTGGATGCAAGCCTCCCAAGAAAGCTGCCGCAATACCATTGAATCCCATGCCCGGCACACTGGTCTGCTGTACCATCCAGCTCTCGATACCACTAAGATAAAAGACGCCTGCTCCAAGACCAGCAAGTCCGCCTGAAATCATCATGGTAAGGATAATATTTCTTTTTTCCTTCATACCGCAATATTTTGCAGCATTTTTGTTCATACCTGTTGCTTTAAGTTCGAAACCGAATTTTGTTTTTTCCAAAACAACCCATACAAGAATCGCCGCAACAACAGAAATCACAATACCGATAGTGACGAATTCGTTGTTTGAAAAAAGTTGGTCTAATCCGGCATTTGGCAAAAGTGCTTCCTTATTGCCAGCCTTTAAATCCACGGTATATGGTGTGGAAGCATTTTTCACCTGAGTCAAAAGCATGTTGACACAGTATAGTGAAATCCAGTTGAGCATGATGCAGGAAATTACTTCGTTTACATTAAAATATGCTTTTAAAAGTCCTGACAATCCACCAACCAAAGCACCGAATACCAAGGCCATCAGAAGGCAGACATACCAAGGCATGTCAAGCTTTAGTGCAAAGTAAAGAGCAGCTCCTGCGCCTACTACATACTGACCAGCGGCACCGATATTGAAAAGTCCCACCTTGTAAGCAAATGTAACAGACAAAGCACACATCAAAAGTGCTGATGTCTTGACCAATGTAGTTCCTGCATATTTTAATGCAGCCACCTGGCTAGGATAATATAGGTAATTTTTCAAAATAGCTATGATGGCATCACTCGCACCACTAGGATTGATGATCAAAAGAACGATGTAACCGATAATCAAGCCCAAGATAATGCAAAGAATGGAAGCCAAAATAGTCTGTATTCCATCATTTCGAATCAAGCTTTGTTTTTGTTTCTTTTCCATGATTATCTGGCCTCCTTTCTCTTAGATCCTGCCATATAAAGTCCGAGTTCTTCTACAGTAACTTCCTTCGGATCAAATTCACCTACAATCTCTCCTTCGTACATAACCAAAATACGATCGGATAATTGCATAACTTCATCTAGCTCAAGGCTAACCAAAAGCACAGCCTTGCCAGCATCACGAACAGCCACCAGTTCCTTGTGAACTCCCTCGATAGCTCCTACATCCAAACCACGAGTCGGCTGAACGGCAATCAAAAGATCTGGGTTTTTGTCTACCTCTCTTGCAATGATAGCCTTCTGCTGGTTACCACCCGACATAGAGCGGGCCTTGGTGATGGCACCCTGTCCACTTCTGACATCAAATTTTTCAATAAGGCGATTTGCGTAGGAACGAATAGCGCCTCTTTTTAGGAAGCCAAACTTGTTGGTAAATTCCGGCTCGAAGTATCGCTGCAGGACAATATTGTCCTCAAGACTATAGTCCAAAACCAAGCCATGCTTATGACGATCTTCTGGGATATGGCTCATACCGCCAGTAAGTCTCTTTCTAATCGAAGCATGGGTGATATCTTCTCCCTTTAAGCTGATGCTTCCGGAAGTAACTGGTTCTAGTCCAGTCAGTCCATAGATAAATTCCGTCTGTCCATTGCCATCAATTCCGGCGATGCAGACAATCTCTCCGCCGTGAACCTGGAGGGATACATCCTTTACCGCGTCTTTTTTATGCTGCTTGGAAGCCACTGTCATACCCTTGACATCCAAAATCACATCGCCTGGTTTTGCAGGTTTTTTCTCTACGGTAAAATTGACATCACGTCCAACCATCATGGCTGAAAGTTTTTCCGGTGTCGTATCTTTTGTATCAACAGTTCCGATGTATTTACCCTTGCGAAGTACAGTACAACGGTCCGACACCTGCATGATTTCTGCTAATTTATGTGTAATAAAGAGGATGCTCTTGCCTTCTTTTGCAAGGTTTCGCATAATCTGCATCAATTCTTGGATTTCCTGCGGAGTAAGTACCGCTGTAGGCTCGTCAAAAATCAGAATATCATTGTCCCTATATAACATCTTTAGAATCTCGGTTCTCTGCTGCATACCTACAGTGATGTCCTCGATTTTTGCATCTGGGTCTACCGACAGACCATATTTTTCAGAAAGCTCTAACACTTTCTTTCTGGCTCCATCCTTTTGCAAAAAGCCATTTTTGCATGTCTCTGCACCCAAGATAATATTGTCTAATACAGAAAAACACTCTACCAATTTAAAATGCTGATGCACCATACCGATTCCCAGTTCGTTGGCATCATTTGGTGTGTTGATTGACACCTTTTGTCCGTCCTTTAAAATCTCTCCCTCTTCTGGCTGATACAATCCAAAAAGGACGCTCATCAGGGTAGATTTTCCCGCTCCATTTTCTCCAAGAAGAGCATGTATCTCTCCTTTTTTCAACTGAAGCGTAATATTGTCGTTGGCCACGATTCCCGGGAAGCGCTTGGTGATTCCAAGCATCTCGATTGCGTATTCGCTCATTACGCCATCCTCCTCTTACGTATTTTTATCAAGAGCTTTAAAAAAGCAAAAAAGGGAAGTGCTAGCACTTCCCTTCTCATTTTACTTTAAAAATGATTACTTAATGCTGCCGAAATCATTTACAGTAATGCTAACTTCTGGCATTGCTGTTGTATCGTTGCTTACTTCGATCTCGCCATTGTACATCTTCTTAACAAGGTCTCTGTAGTCATCCTCTGTAAAGTCGTCTGTCCAAACAGTTGTCTCTGCTGGAAGCTGTACGTAGTTCTCCTCAGCGGTCTCTGAAACAAGTCCTAAGTTGTCAATCTTGCCAACATAGTCGCTCCACTTACCTTCTGAGATGGCATCCAATACAGTCTCAACTGTAGGTGCAAGACCCTTCATTGCTGAAGTAATAGTCATGCCTTCGCCGTACTCATCGATAATACCAGACTGGTCTGAATCAACACCGATTACCTTGCCGCCAACTTTTGCTGCTGCTTCTGCTGCTGATGTATAGATACCACCGCCGCAAGCGAATACTACTTCTACGCCCTTGCTGCCATACCATGTATCCATGTAAGCTGTGATGTCTGCATCACCGTAGAACTGTCCACCGCATACATACTCAACAGTAACCTGATCAGCGATTCCAAGTTCTTCTGCAGCTGCGTTAGCACCCTGTACATAACCATAACCAAAACGGGTAACTGCAGGAACAGTCATACCACCTAAGAATCCTAAGTGCTTGTAACCCATCTTTACAGTAGCATATCCTGCCATGTAACCAGAAAGTTCTTCCTGGTAAGTACAGCAGTATACATTGTCTGTGTTGTAATACTCAGTAACATCATAGTCGCTTGGTTCGTAAGTATAATCCTCACCAACGCCCTTTTCCAAGATGTCTCCAGCAGAAACATCAAGTGCTACGAATTTTACGTCTGGATAAAGCTCAGCCTCTTTAACAACAGCTGCTGCAAACATGTATCCTGGAAGTACAACTACATTTGCACCATCAGCGATAGCCTGGTCTACACTTGAAACTCTGGCCTCATCTGAGTCGCTCTCTGGCTTGTAGTATGTAAAGTCTACATCATGCTCCTCTGCCCATGCCTTGCATGTCTCATAAGTTGTCTGGTTGAAACTCTGGTCTGTAATATCACCAGAATCAGTAACCATGGCAATCTTCATATCTGATGATGAGCTGTCTGCTGCAGAATCATCAGACTTGCTGCCGCCACATCCTACAAGTGCAAATGTCATCACACCAGCAAGAACTGCAGCCAATAATTTTTTAGCCTTCATAATCCTCTTCCTCCTTATTAAAAATGGCTTATTATTAAGTACTAATCATATCCTAAATGGGCCTTTTTTGCAACAAAAAACCAACCCTCAAAGGTTAGAATTTTCATCTGACTTTTGAGGGTCGACTGTCGTATCAAAGATTATTGTATCAACGATTATAGAATCGCATTTCCTATATCATTTCGCATATATTTGTTTTGGAAAGAAATCCACTGGGTGGCATCGTAGGCTTTTGCTCTGGCATCCTTTAGATCATCACCCTTGGCTGTAATTCCAAGGACACGACCGCCATTTGTCACTACCTGATTTTTTTCATCAAAGGCTGTTCCTGCATGGAAGCAGAAGTACTCCTTGTTATCAAATTTTTCGAAACCGGTAATAGGATAACCCTTCTTGTAAGAAACAGGATAGCCATCAGAAGCCAATACCACGCAAACAGCTGCATTGTCCTCGAATTCCAACTCGAGTTCTGAGAGTCTGCCATCCACACAGGCTTCCATCACATCCATGATGTCATTTTTCATACGAGGAAGTACTACCTGAGCCTCCGGGTCACCAAAACGAGCGTTGTACTCTAAGACCTTTGGGCCATCTTCTGTGAGCATCAAGCCAAAGAAGATAACTCCCTTGAACTCCCTGCCTTCTGCTGCCATGGCATCTACTGTCGCCTGATATACATACTTTTTACAGAAGTCATCTACCTCTTTTGTATAGAATGGACTCGGTGAAAAAGTACCCATACCGCCGGTATTAAGACCCGTATCTCCATCGCCGGCACGCTTATGATCCTGGGCAGAGCTCATAATCTGGATAGTCTTTCCATCTACGAAAGAAAGTACAGAAACCTCACGGCCTGTCATGAACTCCTCGATGACGATATGGTTGCCCGCATCGCCAAACTTTTTATCCATCATAATGGTCTTGACACCATTTTTAGCTTCCTCTAGAGTGTTGCAGATCAAGACACCTTTTCCAAGAGCAAGTCCATCAGCCTTTAATACGATTGGCATCTTGGCTGTCTCGAGGTAAGCGATAGCCGCATCCGCATCGTCGAATGTCTCATAGGCAGCTGTAGGAATATTGTATTTTTTCATCAAATCCTTGGAAAAAGCCTTGCTTCCCTCAAGGATGGCTGCATTTTTTCTAGGGCCAAATACACGAAGTCCCTCTGCCTCGAAAGCATCCACGATACCGCCTACCAATGGGTCATCCATACCGATGATGGTAAAGTCCACATCATGTCCCTTCGCAAAATCCACAAGAGCATCAAACTCCATGGCTCCGATAGGAACGCACTCAGCAATCTCTGCTATTCCGGCATTGCCCGGCGCACAGTATATTTTATCAACTCGTGGGCTCTTTGCCACACTCATACAGATCGCATGCTCTCTTCCGCCGCTTCCTACTACAAGTACCTTCATATCTTCCTCCTGAATTTATAAAACCTAAGCAATAAAAACATGGCCGTCCTTTACGGACACCTTGCCTTTTGCAATCAAATCAATGGCCTGTGGCATAATCTGCCACTCCGCCTCTTCCATGACACGTCTCTGTAAGACTTCCGGTGTATCCCCTTCCATCACAGAAACTGCTTTTTGTAAAATGATAGGGCCTGTATCTGTTCCCTCATCCACAAAATGCACGGTAGCACCTGTTACCTTTACGCCGCGAGATAAGACTCCCTCGTGTACCTTCAGGCCATAGTAGCCTGTGCCACAAAAAGAAGGAATCAAGGATGGGTGAATATTGATGATGCGATTGCGGTAAGCACGAATCATCTCTTCTGGAATCACTACCAAAAATCCAGCTAAAACTACCAAATCCACACCATAAGAATCCAGCTTTTCCAAGAAGGCCTTGTTGAAGTCTTCTCTGCTTTCGTAGTCCTTTGGGGAAATGCAAAGAGCCTGGATACCAGCCGCTTTAGCCCGCTCTAGGGCGTATGCATTTTTATTGTTGCTGATGACAACAGAAATCTTTGTATCGGAAATCAAACCTGACTCAATACCATCGATGATGGCCTGGAGATTGGTTCCCCCTCCCGATACACAAACAGCGATTTTTAGCATAGGTCTACACCCTTTTCTCCATCTACGATTTTACCAACTACATAAGGAGTATCTCCGGCTGCCTTGATAGCCTCCAATGTGGTATCCACATCAGCAGGGTCTACAGCAACGATCATACCAAGTCCCATGTTGTAGGTGTTGTACATCATCTGCTCGTCCACATCTCCTACTTTTGCCATCAACTTGAAAATAGCTGGCACTTCATAAGAGTCTTTTTCCACAATGGCACGCTTGCCTTCTGGAAGCATACGTGGAATATTTTCATAGAAACCGCCACCGGTAATATGGCTGCAGGCCTTTACGGTAACGCCGGCTTCTTTTACGGATTTTAATGCTCCTACATAGATACGGGTTGGTGCTAAAAGAGCCTCACCAAGAGTCGTACCGAGTTCATCATAATAGGTATCTAATGATTCTTTTGTCATATCAAAAATCTTGCGCACAAGAGAAAATCCATTGGAATGAACACCGGTAGATGCCATACCAATCAAGACATCGCCGTCTTTTAAGTTCTCACCAGTGATAATGTCTTTTTTATCAACAAGACCAACTGCAAATCCAGCCAAGTCATACTCATCTTCTGGCATAAGTCCTGGATGCTCTGCTGTCTCGCCGCCAACCAAGGCACAGCCAGACTGCTTGCAGCCTTCTGCAACGCCACTGACGATAGTAGCGATTTTTTCAGGATAATTCTTGCCACATGCAATATAGTCAAGGAAGAAAAGTGGTTCACCGCCGGCGCATGCTACGTCATTGACACACATAGCAACAGCATCAATACCGATGGTATCATGCTTGTCCATAAGAAAAGCCAACTTTACTTTTGTACCGCATCCATCGGTTCCAGACAAAAGTACCGGTTCTTCCATGTCCTTGATTGCCGTCAGATCAAATGCACCAGAGAAGCCGCCAAGACCGCCAAGTACTTCTGGTCTCATAGTCTCCTGTACATATTTTTTCATAAGTTTTACTGATTCATATCCAGCCTCGATATCAACGCCTGCTTTTTTATAATCCATGCTTTCCTCCATATCTACTCTTGCGCACTTTGCCAGGAACGGGATCCTTCAGATGGAATCTTACTAATGCAATCCTTCACTTCCTCGCGGTGCAACATTTAGGTCATAGTAAATTACAGTAAAATTATACTTCTTGGCACTTAGAAATTCTATTTATAAATACTACTTGCATATATAAGGAGCACTTATATGTTGATTTTAAAATCTACTTTTCCATATATGCCTTGTAGCCTACTTCCTGAAGCTTCTGGTCTTTTTCTACTACCTGATCCTTGAGGTTTTCACTGTATTTCTTGAGATTGGCCAAAATTGTCTCATCGCTGGTTGCCAAAATCTTTGCTGCCAAAATACCTGCATTGGCTCCACCATTGATAGCAACTGTCGCCACTGGAATACCGCTTGGCATCTGTACGATAGAATAGAGAGAATCCACACCGCCAAGATCTGATGTCTTCATAGGGATTCCGATAACTGGCATTGGGAAAAGTGCTGCACACATACCTGGCAAGTGGGCCGCCTTTCCTGCACCTGCAATGATAACCTTGAAGCCCTTGGCTTCTGCTCCCTTGGCATATTCAAAAAAGATATCCGGCTCTCTGTGTGCAGAGATGATGGTCATCTCATAGTCAATGCCTAATTCCTCTAATACCTCAGCAGCCTTTGCCATAATAGGCATATCTGAGTCGCTTCCCATTACAATTCCTACTTTTGCCATGATTTCCTCCTAAAAACTATAATAATTCCTGGTTTAACTCTTCCGTTCCCGGAAGTACAAATTTGCCTTGTTCTATGATGGTGATTTTGCTTCCATCCGCGCATTCTACTACGATATCGCCCAACTCATCATAAGGAATGGTGATATCGGTATGACAGTTAAAATATGCCTGGTCTGCAGTCTTTTCGTCCTTGCGAAGCAATGAGACGCTATTGTCTCTCGCTACCACTTCCTTGCCATTTTGATTGTACATAGGCATATCCTCTGCATGGGAATAACATGTATCTCCCACTGCAAAATGCGGACCTGTTTTTTCTGCGATCAAAATTGGAAGCTTGTCTCCGATGTCATAATCCCTGGCCATCTTGTATGCCGTGGTATTGGTACCGATAGCAAACTCACCAAGTGGCAATGTGTCATGATGATACAAGACATTGTCCTTGATATATTTGCGATTTTCCTCTTCAGTAGCAAAATTTTTGCAAGTATAGTCTGACACCTTACCATCCGAAAAAGTCACTTCCAAATCCTTGTAGCAAAGCTGTCCCAAGTAAACCTTGGTCACATGTAAAAGACCGTTGGTTCCTTCCAAAACAGGGCTGGTAAAGACCTCTCCAAGTGGAATATTGACATCAGCAACACAGTTTTCAAAGATGGTCTCCTTGGACGGATCACTCAAAGGATGCAATGAAACGGTAATATCCGTATGGTTATCTCCACGTCCTGTGACATGAACTCTCTCTCCTAAATCAAGCGCATCGATGATATGCTGCTGAATCACCAGATATTTTTCATAATCCAATGTATTGATTTCTACCGTCTTGGCAAAAATCTCCTGGAACTTGTCACCAATTTCTGGAAGAGGATAGGCGATAATGGTAAAGCTGCGCTCCTCCTCAGGAATATAGTCGTTGGTAATCTTGCCAGACTCCGATGCACTGTAGACACTAAGAGTATTTTGCTTGTCAGAATACTTGGCGTTGGCAGCTTTGTTGACTGGAGCAAATGGCTCCTGTCCAAAGACCTCTACAACGGCCGGTCCGGCGTAAGCTCTGGCCTTGATCTTCTCCTTTTCAAACGTGTCACGGAGTATCTCTAAGCGGCGTTCCACATACGACTTGTCAAAGTAGTAAGCCTTGTCGTCCTTGTGATCATAATCAAACTGGCGGTTGACGGAAGTAGAATACAGGCCTCTCTTGTTGCCACGATTGGAAAAAGAGGTAAATCCCTCTCCCGCAATAATAGTCCTCAATCCCAACTTTTCAAACTGTCTTATGGCAGCTCTGGTCATACGTTCCATACCAAGAGGTGCCTCGATTTTTACAGCATTTTTAATAGACAAATCTCTGCCGGTAATCTCAAAGCCCTTGCGATAGCCCTCGGTAAAAGTATGGGCCATGGACTCGACATCCGCATCCGACATGGTTCGAAGATAGTCTGCCATCTGGATTTCATTCTGTCCAACCGGAAGTCCCACATCATATAGGTAAGAGTCGTCTGATAAATCCGCCTCCATGACCCACTTGGTATAAAAATCCCTGTCCGGATCAACCATAGAACAAGTGGCATCCTCGACAAAAATCTCACTGTAGTCATGGTAGAACCAATAGATGGTATCCTTTAGACTCTTTGCAATCCACTCCTTGGAATCATCAGAAAAGTCCGCAGTCTCCTGTCCCACCTCCTGAATTTCTTCTACGAAGCATCCGTATACTTCCACGAATAGTTCGAACCAAATACAAAAGAGATCTAATCTCTGTCCATAGGCAGCCTGGATAAGAGAAATCAAATCAGCATACAGCAGACTGAGATAGCCGCCTAACTGCTCTCCTAAATTAGCCACCGCATATTCTGGGTCCAGATAAGTCTTCTCATAGGTACCCGCTTCTAATCTTCCATAGAGTTTCTTTTGTATACTTGCTTTTTCCTCTATAGAAAAAGTTTTATAACTTCCATCCAAGATGGCATCATATAATTTTTTTACTTCTAAAAGAAAGTTTGCTACTTCTGAGAAATAATCTCCAACGGCACCAGACATCTCTGGATTTTTTGCAATCTCTTCAGCTCGCTGTGAGACGAGTAAAAATCTTTCTTCCATTTCCTCTTTTTCTTCTTTTAAAAATTCGTCCATTCTAACTCCAATTCTAGCCAAATAAAATTCCAATACAATATAACAGCAACCAGGCAACTGTAGCAATAGCAGGAAGTACCAATCCTAAGACTCTCGAAATTGTAGAAAAATTGTCATTGCGAAAGGTCTTTGTCCCCACAAAAAGAGCCACGATAGATGCTACCATAACAAGCATAGCGATGCCGCCAACTATACGCGGACTGCCAATGCTGCCGAAAGCCAGCACAGATAAAAAGGCCCACATAAGAAGAAGTGCTATTGCCCCAACTGCCGCTGTCCAAACTGATGACATGGCAATAGGTTTTTTAGTGCCGGAATATCTTCTGTTTCTGCGTCTCATAAAACCAGTCTCTCCTACTTCGATACACCATAAGTGGCATAATATCCATCAATGGAAGCCTTCATGGCATCATCAATCAAAACGCGTCCATCTGTCTCCTTGTTGTAGAGGTGTTCTACCACTTCATCCATAGAAACAATGGCAGCCGTCTTGAATCCATAAGTCTCAGCCACTTCATCCAAGGCACTCTTGGTCTTATCTCCAGAAAGTCCCACTTCCTGGCGGTTTAGGCTAACCATCAGGCCCACGATAGTCACATCTCCCTGGGCTCTAACGATAGGTACTGTCTCCTCCATAGACTTGCCGGATGTAGTTACATCCTCAATCATGACCACACGGTCACCGTCCTTGATCTTGTACCCAAGAAGAGAACCCATATCTGCGCCATGGTCCTTTTCCTCCTTGCGGTTTGAGCAATACTTGACTTCCTTGCCATAGAGTCGCCAAAAAGCCTCAGCGGTAATCACTGCAAGTGGGATACCCTTGTAAGCTGGTCCGAACAGGACATCAAAGTCCTCTCCATAGGCATCATGGATAGCCTTGGCATAGTACTCACCCAGTTTCATCAGTTGCTGTCCAGAAACGTATGCTCCTGCATTCATAAAAAATGGAGAC
>CAVIOJ010000149.1:0-17015 GCA_963644225.1 Lachnospiraceae bacterium
ATAATATAACTCCTCTTCTAAATTATAGAAAAATAATAAATTACACTTTTATTATACATAAATCCACACAAATTGCTAGTAAAAGGCCCGGTATTATCTAGGAACTTTGTACTTCTTCTAAAACATTTACATCAAAACCCGTTTCCCAGAAATGCTGAAATTGATTCAGTTTCATAATATCCGGCTGGTGAATCAAATAAGGAGTCGATATCATCGGATTTTCCTTTTGATATTCCTTTGGAGACTGTCCAATTTTTTCCTTAAATGCACGATAAAAATTACTGAGGCTGGAAAATCCACATGCATAGGCTATTTCTGTAACCGTATCTTTTTGATTCTGGAGCATACGACAGGCCGCACTGATTCGCAAATTCGTAATGTATTCATTTAAGTGAACTCCCATCTCCTTATAAAAAATACGATAGATGGTAGACTGACTCACATGAAACTCTCTTGATAAAAGTTCTGCATTTAAAGCTTGCGTCATATGTTCATGAATATATCGCACCACCTGACTGATCAATGTCTCATACTTAGTTTTTTCAGAATCTATTTTAACCTTATATCTGGACAATATTGAAAGAAGCTTATATTGATAGGAAAGATTTTTAAGCCTGGCTTCCTCCTCAAAAATCAAAGATCCATCTGCCAAAAGTTTGGCCATATCGCAAAGGAGTCTTACTATTTCCTCTCTGTCAGTTTTGCTTACCCGACCATCTGCAGTAGAATTACAAAAAATCCAGTGGTCGTCCATCCCTTGGAGGGCATCTTTTTTTATGGAGCAAATCACCTGCAAACATCCCTCCTCCTTCGCCCTTGTGATATGGGATTGTCCACTGTTGATGACTACAAAATCTCCTTTCGATAACAGATATTCTTTTTCTTCTATGGTGACAAAAGATTCCCCCAAGACGCACAAAATAATTTCTATATGCTCATGCCAATGTCTGCCATTGTAGATAACATTTCCAGCAAATGCCATTACGGGCATTTGCCACAAATTTCCCAACTCATTGACCTCAAAGTATCCCTTCTCCATGAACCTTCCTCCATTTATCAGATAGCAGAATTTTATACAAAAAATCCGTCTTAAGCAAGGTGTTTGCGAGAATATTGGAATAAATTGGTCCAATACTAAAAGAAATATCAATGTAATTTTTCTATTATGAATTTATCAATTAGAAGGGAGCGCTTATTATGGTAGCAAAACAAATCACAACATTTTTTCTTAATGGCAAAGCCATAAAAGAAGAAAAAGAAATCGCAATAACATCAGAAGCAGATGAAATACGACACTTGGAATCTGGTGTTATCAATATTTATCCAGAGATGGAATATCAGGAAATCGAAGGATTCGGAGGTGCTCTGACCGAGACATCTGCTTATCTCTATTCTAAGATGGATGCGGCACAAAAAAAGCAATTTCTGGAGGATTATTTTGGAGAAAATGGTCAGGGATATAGATTTCTTCGTATGCATATTGACAGCTGTGACTTTTCATTGGAAGAATACCAGGCCGTAGCTGATCCAATCGCAGATCCAGATCTTACCACCTTTACTATCGACAGAGACAAAAAATATATGATTCCTATGCTAAAAGATGCCATGGAAATGACTGCCACTCCATTTTCCATTTTGCTCAGTCCTTGGTCGCCTCCTTACCAGTGGAAGACCCCACCTGAGGCTCCAAAAAACGATGCAAGCGTCTATGGCGGATCATTTCTTTCAATGCTTATGCCTACTATAGATTATGAAAAGCCACAGAGAAATAACGGAGGCAAGTTAAAAAAAGAACATTACGGTGACTGGGCCCGCTATCTTGCAAAATATGTAAATGCTTACTTGGCCGAAGGACTTCCAGTGACCATGATGACTCTGCAAAACGAGACCATCGCAGCTACCAACTGGGATTCTTGCGTATGGACAGCCGACGAGCAAAAAGAATTTTTACAGGACTACTTATATCCTACTTTCAAGGAAGCCGGTCTTGTTGGAAAAGTAGGTCTTTATATCTGGGATCACAATAAAGAACGAATCTATGAGTTTGCAAAAGAAGTATTGGATGAAAAGACGAAAGAAATGGTAGAAGGGATTGCCTTCCACTGGTATTCTGGCGATCACTTCGAAGGACTAAGCCTGGCTCATGATGCTTTTCCAGGCATGAAACTGATGTCAAGCGAATGCTGTCCACTTCACGCACCTGGACAGTCAAATATGTTAGCTTCCTTTATGGGTGTCTCAAAAAGCGTTGCAGAAAGCAACTATCAGGATGCCGTTGACTACGCTCACGACATTATTGGCGATTTGAATCATGGCATGAACCGTTGGATTGACTGGAATCTCTGCGTAGATGAAAAAGGTGGTCCTCGTCATGTACCAATGGGATTCGGAGCCTCCGTTTGCGTCAAAGAAGATGGCAGCTATGAAAAATTATTGATTTTTGACTACATCGGTCATTTTTCTCGCCACATAAAACCTGGTGCAAAGCGCATCGGATACTCAAAGTGCGATGACAAAATCGAAATTACAACCGCTAAAAATCCAGATGGAAGCCTCTGCCTCGTGGCATTAAATAAGCATCACAGTGATGTATCTTATGCTATCCGTCTTGGTGGAAATGTAATTCGAATCGAACTTCCAGCTAATACGATTTCGACTATTTTGATTTAGAGTAAAGCTTTTATCTTATCAACTATAGTGATATCCGCTGGCAACCACTCTACATCGTCCATGGAATTTTTATCAAGCCAACGTGCGGCTTGGGCTTCAAGCAGTTCCAATTGGCCAGAAACCACTTGGGACCAAAAGCAATCCATGGACAGATGGAAGGTGGGATAATCATATTCTATGGTACCGATCAATTCTCCCACCTCAATATCGGTGGCAAGTTCTTCTTTGATTTCTCTAACCAATGCCTCTTTTGGTGTTTCATTTGGCTCGATTTTACCCCCTGGGAACTCCCATCCACCCTTGTACTCGCCATATCCTCTGGCTGTAGCAAATACCTTTGTAGGTGCCTTCATATCGTCGCAAATCACTGCTGCAACCACACGTACTATTTTTAACTGCTTTTTATCCTGCATATCTTTTTCCATGATTTTCCTCTTACTTTTTCAATTACAAAATTCTTCGTCAGCCAATCACATACAAGTTCTTTTTATCTTCGTGAAAATTTTTTCATACATCTATAGGCTTTTTATCCCTTGGTGATGTACTCGTATATGTCTTCCCTGACTGGTGTATCCAAGAGCCATTCTATCTCTACCGCTGTCTTATCGGTATTTTGCATAACAAACTCTTTTGCCGCGCCAGTCGAGCGCATACTTCCCAAATAATAAAATTCCTTGGAACCACGATCCTCTTTATTTTTCCGGACAAAAAGTTCTACACGAATACCTCTATCCTTTGCTTGCAAAAAATTCTGCACGTCTTCCGAATCCATACTTCTGCCACTTTTTGAAATAGCAACAAGAAGATTCGGAGCGAGAAAATGATCCTCGTATTTTGTAGTATCACTGATATTTTCCTGTTTATCATAGTTTATAAAAACCGGAAAGGTCTTAGTCCTTTTATCATATTTATAACCACCTATATTAAGAGGCACCTCGTTGCGTTCCCAATTAAGCAGACGACAAACATCTTCATAAGTGTATTTCTGGTACAAAACTAAATCCGTCTGCTGATAGGTATTCTCGTAATCTCTTTTAAAACGAGAAATTCCAAATGCCACCAACTCATCCATTATCTCGTAAAAATCCTCATTGGCAAGCATCTGCAAGAAAGCCTTTGTTGGCTTATAATCGTCCCCCTCCTTCTCAATAAAAACACATTGGGCGTATGTATTTTTACCGGAACCGGCAGGAAATTCATTGGTAAGAATATTGACCAGATTTTCCTTTTGATTCAAACTCACGGTCTTTCCATAGTCCTTCAAGTCATCCGAAAGACCTGCAAACAAACCAAGTTTTGACAATCCCTTGGCATAGGCAAGAATTCTTCGTAACATCTGAAGCTCCTGGACTCGCTTACCGCTTGCCAACTTTTTGGAAACAAATTCCACGACCTTTTCCTCATCCGAAGACAGACGAACCGTGTACTCTTTTTCATATTTTACCAGGAACTTGTAATAGGAGCCCAGATTACTATTGTCAAAAATACGGACAAGATCCATCTCCCCATAATCATCAAAATCTTGCAGTCTTGGAATGCGTCCTAATTTGTTTTTCAGATTTGTATAGTTTTCGCGGATCAACTTGATATCACTAAAATTCGCATTGTCGACTGAGGCAAAAATACGCTTTTTGCTAATCTCATCAAAGTGTATCGTAGATGCTCCCGGAATCACCCTCGTGCCTTCCATGATATATCTACGGATATTGTCCTTGTTGTAAGTCCTGTCTCCCGACAAAGCTATAGGGATCATAAAGTTGTTATTGTAGTTTCCGATAAAGTCCAGTATTACAACATATTCTTTGCCGTAGGCCTTTCTAAGCCCTCTTCCCAACTGCTGTATAAATACAATCGGCGACTGAGTCGGTCGCAACATAATCACCTGATTTACCTCGACGATATCTACGCCTTCGTTTAAAATTTCAACTGAAAAAATATAGTCCAAAGGCTCCTTGTCATCCAATGCATCTTCTTGCATCGCCAGTCTCTCAAAGGCATTCGTTCGCTCCTCCTCCGAAGCAGAACCATTTAGCGCAATGGTACGATAGAACTTACCCGTCTTAGGATTTTTTATTTTATTAAATTTGGCAGAAAGTTCCTCCGTCTCCTTTATACTTCTGCAAAAAATCAGCCCCTTTACCCTATCTCCGCTATATCCATAATAATTGGCCTGATCGATAATATGTCTGACGCGCTCATCTTTAGTCAGCATGGAAAAATCAGAAGCATTTTCTATATTATCTCCTACCACGTCCAAATCTGTTATGCCAAAATAATGAAATGGACAGAGCAAATTTTCTTCCATAGCCTGCTGCAGACGAATCTCACAGGCAATCTGATAATCAAAGAGCTCATAAACATTTCGCCCCTCTATATTGTCATCACGCTTGTCTGGTGTTGCTGTCATCCCAAGCCAGAGTTTCGGTGTGAAGTGGTCCATGATCTTTTGATAGGTTTTAGCCGGAACATGGTGAGCTTCATCCAATATAATACAGTCAAATGTATCCGGTTCATAATTTAGCAGATGCTGATCGCGACTAAGCGTCTGCACAGTAGCGAATACATAGTCCGCATCATAGTCCTCATATCCAGCTCCTACCAGGCCCATGGAAAGGCTTTTGTCAAATATCTTTTCATAGGACTTTTTCGTCTGCCTGGCTAATTGTCCTCTGTGAACTAAAAAAAGAACTCGCTTAAATCCTAATTCTCGCATGGCAAAAGCAGAAGCATATGTCTTTCCTGTTCCTGTAGCAGAAATAAGAAGTGCTTTATCTTCACCTGCTTCTATAATCTTTTTTAGATTTTCGATGAATCCTAACTGCATAGAGTTGGGTTTTAATTTATATTTTTCAAGAGAAACGATTTCATCTTGCTTGGCAATCTGGCGCTGTTTCTTTGCGATTTTATATGCCAAACTATAGGAATCTATAAAATCATCATATGAAAGAGCATTGTTAGAATTCCAAAAACTGTAAAATTCATTTACAATCTCTTTGCTCATCTGACCCTGCTTGGTGGAAATGATTCTGGTGTTCCATTCTTTATTCTCCGTCAAGGCAGATAAAGTCATATTGGAACTGCCTACGATAATGCGATATATCTCATCTTTTTTAAAAATATACCCCTTGGTATGAAAGCCTATGTCCGCAGTTTTCACATCATACATTTTTATGGTGATATTTTTTAGCTGATTAAGTTTTTCTAGAGCTTTTGGCTCACTAAAATTGAGATAATTAGTGGTCAGAATTTGACCAGGGATATTCCTTTTTTCTAATTCCTTGAGAGTAGAAAGAAGTGGTGTGATACCACCCATAGTAATAAAGGCCACACTAATAAAGAAACTGTCGCAAGATAAAAGTTCATCTTCTAAAGTAGAAAGTACCTTCTTGCCCTCCGATGGAGAGTTGGATACAAACGAGGGTCTATAAGCTATATTTGAAGCCAGTGAGCCATCTATAAAAGCTGTATCAAAGCCTGCATGTAATTCTTCTAATACCGCCTGATTCACAAAAAAATACCTCCCACAATGATATCAATAGTATATCATTTGTAGGAGGTTATTGCAGCATAGAAATATACACTGGTGCTTCTTAGAAACTTATCGCCTCATCAAGTGTAGAAAAAAATGTATTGGTAGATATGTCACTGTCTTTGTCGATGGTGATTTTATCCCAGAGTTTCTCATTTAGATCAGAGTAATTCTCGCTGTTGATAGAATCAATCACCGCATTCATGGCAGCTTTTTGCCTGTTGCTGATAATGGTAGCTTTGTTGGCCTCGGAAAGTTCTTCGTCATATTTGTTGACGCATTCGAAGATATAATAACCATCGGAAGCTGTAATCATATCAGAGATTTCCTCGTTATCAAGGCTAAAAACTACATCCTCGATGGCTGATTCATAACTACCTCTGCCAAATGTGACAGCGATGTCATCCGCCTCACTGTAGCTGCTTGCAAGGCGATCAAAAGATGATCCATTTTTTAGGGCTGCTGAAATTTCTTCTGCCTTGTCCTTATCTGTCAAATAAATCACATTGGCCTGCATGATACGCGCCTCATCTTCGCTGACATTTTCATCCACATCGTTCATAAGCTTCGCATATACTTTTTCCGCCAAAGCATAATTTTCATACATGGCAGTAATCTCTTTTTTCGATACTCCCGTATATTTTTTCTCTGCGCGGCTAAGTGATTCGAAATATGTCTTTGCAGCTTCGTTTACCTTATCAAGTTCCTTGTCAGTAAGAGAAATATCATTGTCCTGTGCATATACATCTAAGGCATATACCTTTGTCAGATGGGTAAGCACCGCATCCTTGATACTGCTTTCCATGGTATCCGTATCATATTCCTCTCCCCACAGATCCGTATCATAGATCTTTCCGTAGAGGTTTTTGTAGTTGGCAAGATAAACTAAAGCCTCTTCCTGTGGGCAGGATTTACCTGCTATCTTGAAAATGGTCTGTCTTCCGCTGGCTGAATCAAAATAAATCTGACGTGAGCCGATGGAGCAGCCACTACAAAGGAGGCTCACACAAAGTGTCAGCCCCGCAATCATAACTTTTATTTTTTTATTTCTGTGTCTCATAAAACTATCCTTCTACGACGAGATATCTTCCATCTCCGATTTCGAACACTTCCTCTGCTGCAAGGATATCTTCCTCGTCCATACCGACAATGTCCATCTCTTCTTCAAGATACTCTATCACTTCTTTTTTATTCTGGCAGACAACTGCAAAACAGTCCTCCAAAAAAGCCTCTGCTTCCTCATAAGTCTCCGCTACAGGCGCCGGGAACAAGTTAAGTTGGCCGTCGATAAAAGCCTGTAGACAAGCATCATCATATTCGTAACTTATCATGTCATCTCTCCTTCATATGAATCAAATAATACTTTGTTCAAATGCAAGCGCATCTACCTTCTCGTATCAATAGTATATCGAGTCGCACTTTATAATGCAATTGTTTTCTCCAGACAAAAAGAATAAATCAAAATCTCTTTTACCGGAAGGCCTAATGTCTTGCTAAGAGCTTTCGCATAAAGTTGCAGTTGGGCATCATAACGTTTAATCAACTCATCGTCTGTCTTCACACGGTCCGTCTTGTAATCCAAAAGAACAATCTGTCCATCCTCGATAAAAAATACATCGATGATTCCTTGTACCAATACATCTTCCGCGCCCTCTTCTTCTGTCAAAAAAAGTTCCTTTGGATTTGCCAGCATCACAAATGGTTTCTCTACAAATAAGGAGTCAGCTTTTGCCGCCTTTTGCATTCTTTTTGCCGTAGTATCCTCCATAAAGTCAGCTATCTTTTTCATCTGTAAAAGGTCGGCTTCCTTTACTTTTAATTTGCCGGAAGAAATCATACTCTCTTTTTGTCCTTCCAAGTCCGCCGCCAAATCATCAACAGAAAAATCATAACACTCCAAGAATCTGTGCATGGCACTTCCTCTCAAAGCCCCCACATTTTCTCTTTTTTCTTTTTCGGCGATAAAAGCTGGGATTGGTTCTTTTATTTCTTCTTTTAAAAATTCAGGTTTTGAAGTCATGTCATCAGAAAAAATGCGTTCCATCTGCTGGTGCTTGATTTCAGAAACCGAATACTTATTTTTAAACTGGCCAAAGCTTTTTGAAGGATAGACATAGGAAATCTGCTCCTCTAAATAAGTCACCCAGTTTTCCTTCGCCTGGGAGGAAGCATCCTGAAGCATGGCTCTTTTATCCACCCTGTCTACCTGGTCAATGACTTCCTCTTCTATGAGATCTTCTGGGCGAAAAATCCGTATTGGATACTTATCTCTATCCACGGTAGAAGCCCGGATAATCCATTGGATAAAGGTCATCTTCGAGCCCATACGCTGGCTATAGGAAGGAGTCTTTCCATCATCCCATTCATCGAAATTATCAGGCACAGATGCCGTCATAATCAACTTTTCCTTTGCTCTGGTTAAGGCAACATACAAAACGCGCATCTCCTCGCCATAACTGTCGGCCATCATACAATTCTTGACATAATTTCTATAAAAACCTTCAGTCGATGTCTGCTGATTATAGTCGATATAGCGCATGCCAAGGCCCTGATTTCCGCTGAGTATTATATTGCCCTTCATATCCGACATATTGAATTCTTTACCAAGGCCACTGACAAATACAAGCGGATATTCCAAGCCCTTACTATGGTGAATACTCATAATGGTAACGGCATCATCATTTTCACTAACTACCTGAGCCTGTCCCACATTCACTTCATATTTTTCCTGCAACTGCATATAATTGACAAAGTTAAAGAGTCCCTTGTAGCTGGTGCTCTCATAGCATACCGCTTCATCAATAAGTTTTTCCAAGTTAGCTCTGCGGCTCTCTCCTCTAGGCATAGCCGACACATAGGTAAGATACCCTGTCTCCACGAGAATATCCTCGATAAAAATATGGATTGGAATGTCCGCCACCTGATTTCTCTTCTCGTCCAAATAGGTCAAAAAGCCTGCTGCTTTTTCATCTTTTACGCCGCCTTCTTCATCAAAGGCATAAAGTTTCATGGCCTCATATAAACTAAGGTCAGGACCAGCAAGACGAATTTTTGCAATCTCCTCATCCGAAAATCCAAAGATATCAGAATGCAAAACTGCCGTAAAAGCAATATCCTGTCTTGGATTATCGATAATGCGAAGCAAGTTTAAAAGATTGCATACCTCTGTGGCAGAAAAATATCCAGTTTTATTTTCCGCGAAAGCTGGAATGCCATTTTCCTGCAAAACTCGCACAAAATCCTCAGCCATACCTGAAGGACTTCGCATTAAAATCGCAATATCCTTGTAAGTAATCTTTCGAAGTTTTTTCGTTTCCTTGTCTGTAACATAAGCCTCTTTCATAAGACTTGTGATACGATTGGCTACGACTTTCGCCTCCATCTCCACGGAAGAAAAATCTTTGTTTTTCGCCACCAGAAGAATCTCAGCGTCATATGCCCCCGGATCTTCTGCCATCTCAAAAGTTGCTCCAGGACGAAGAGCTGCTGCATCATCATATTCCACACCACCGATATCTTCATGCATCAGAGCATCAAATATGTCATTGGCACAGTCTAAAACCTGAGGTCTGCTTCTAAAATTTTGCTGAAGAACTATGGCTGTAGAAGACTCATCTTTTTCCAAAAAACGATGGAGCTTTTCGATGAAGATATCCGGGCAAGCCTGGCGAAAGCTGTAAATACTTTGCTTTACATCTCCTACCATAAACATATTGTGTTTGCCAAGCTCTTCTCCGGAAATAGCTGTAAGAATTTCTTCCTGGATATAGTTGCTATCCTGGTACTCATCGATCATAATCTCCTGGAAAAATTCCTGGTACAATCTGGCTGTAGCGGTAGTCTTTTTCGTCTCTCTATTTACCAAAATCTCCAGAGCAAAATGCTCGATATCACTAAAGTCAACGATATTTTTTTCCCGCTTGCTACTTGCATAGTTCTGGGAGAATAGATTAGTAAGATGAATAAGTTCATCCACATAAGGAGATAAATTTTTCATCTGAGACACAATATCATAGGTGCTATATAGACCATATATTTTTTTTAGGTTGTTAATCTCATCTACAACAGCGCCTCTGACTGCCTTGGTATCGCTCATAAGCTTTTCATCCTGGCACGCGTCCTTTCCTCTTGTACCAGTCGTGCTAAGTCGCATAAACTCCAACTCACAAAAGGCATTAAAAAATGGTCGAAGGTCACTATAGGATAAGACCTCCTTGATGGATGAAATATCGCTTTCCAAGGTGGTAATGTGTCCCTTGGCCCCTCCTAGGTCTTTGCAGATTTCAAGCTGTTTTTCTAAGAGAAGGCGTCCCTCATCAAGGCGCTTATAAATCATTGATAAGGACTCTACAAACCAATCCATCTCAAAGAGATCCTCTTCGCAATTTATGGCATAAGGCTTTTTTAAACTCTCCAACCACTCATTTGGCCAAGGAAAGCTGACCGATTTCTCGTAGAGCTTATATATAATGTCACGGATAGCATCATCGTTTTTCGTCGTGCCATAGGCATCCACGAAGTCAAAAAAGGCCTTGTTTTCCTCTTTAGAATCCAATAAAGCATATTGGTCTTCTAAGAGATCATCTAATACCTCTTTTCGAAGGAGCTTTAATTCTCCCTCATCCGCCACGCGAAAGTCTGGCTCTATACCGATTTCATGAAAATGGTTGCGAACTATATAACTACAGAAACTGTCTATGGTCGTTATCAGGGCATTATGAACCAGTGTAGATTGGCGTATGAGATACAAATTATTAGGATCTGTTGCCAGCTTTTTATTGATTGCCTCTAATACACGCTCCTTCATCTCCGACGCTGCCGCTCTTGTAAAAGTAACAACCACGATACGGTCTATGCCGACAGGATTTTTCTCGTCCAAGACACGCTCTATAATGCGCTCCACCAAAACTGCTGTCTTACCTGATCCAGCCGCAGCGGAAACAAGCATATTTTTATCTCTGCAATCGATCACGGACTGCTGATCTTTTGTCCACTGTGGCATATCATCTCTCCTCCCTTTGTTCTGGTGTATCTGCATCTACTGGAATATCCGTATCTGCTGCATCATCTGCGTCTTCGTCATCCATTAGATATTCCCGCATCTTCTCAATAGCCTTATCGTTGCCAAGCTTTTGCATCTCATTATATGAAAATCCATCAACCCTGACATCAAATCCACAAACTCCAGAAAATTTGCAGAACTCACAGCCATCTTTTTTATCCATTCGATAAGGTTTGCAGTCTATATTTCCCTCTAGTATCTCCTTGCAATGCTCTAGCACCTGATTTTTTACATACTGGCTTATCATGGCAAAATCATCAGCCGATAAGACCTTACTGTCCCTCTGATTCAATGCGGGATTTCCATCCTCACCCTCTTTTGAGCTATAACCCAAAGGAACAACAGGTGAGGAATAAGATGGCTTCAGGTCACAATCCAATGCATCAAAAACATCATAATTCTCATTTATAAAGCCTCTCATTTTATTTTCCCTAAGGATTAGTTCTTCTTTTTTCTCCGTATATTCAGGGCTGCTATCATCTGAAATATCTTTATCTATTTTTTCCTTTTCGACAATTGGCCTGTCGATATGATAGTAAAACATGGCTCCAGGCAAAAAGTTCTTTTCTGGGTTCTTTTTTTTCAGACCTTCTATAGCAGCATCCATATATAAAACGAGCTGAATTTGCAATCCGAAGTATGTCTTATCAAATTCAACAGATCGATTGCCGGACTTATAATCTACGATTTTTACATAACAGCAATCTGACTTTTCATACAAATCCATGCGGTCAATCTTTCCATAGAGCCGCACCTTGTGCATATCGTCGATCTGATACATAAGAGCGTCTAAGTCTCCTACTTCCTTGAAGTCCACCTCAAATGCCTTTGGCACAAATTTGCCTTTTTTGATCTGAGCCCGCAAAGAATCCACGGTTTGCTTCAAGGTCTGCTTCATGCGATGAATGGCATAAGCACTTCGCTTTTGCTCCTGCACAAAAGGATTTTCCATATTCTGCAAGGCCTTTTCTATGGCGTCAGCTAAAATCTCATCGCTTTTTTCATCTGAAATGGTATGCCAGTCTGCATCCGCTAATTTTTCGATATTTTTAGCATAGCGATTTAGGGCATCATGGTAGATATTTCCCATGTCAACTTCCTTAAAAGAGAGTTCTTCTCTTTCACGAAGTTTTAACCCATATTCTAAGAAATAGGCATAAGCGCAGGCTGAATATTTTTCCATACGACTGACACTTTGATGCATCTCATTTCCGTAAAGAGCATCCACCACAAGAGAGGATATTTTCCCCTCTTTATGCTGATAAAATGCTGCATCTAAAAGCTGATTTTTTAAAGGATCCTGATTTTTTCCATAGTAGGACAGACAGGCGAAAAAGGCATCGTTAACCTGGCCTTTTTCCACGTAATCCTTTAATTTTTCAGCAAAATATTCACGGGCAGTCTCCTGTGTAAGAATACGATTTCTATCAGGAAGTTCCTCTAAGAAGGTAACCTCTACATCCAAAAACATGGAAGAAAGCAATCCCATAAGATATGACGGGCGCAAGGATGCCCCCTTATTGTCAACTCTAGAACAGGTCACAACCAATTTTTCCGAAGGTTTGGTCATTACAAAATAGAGATAGAAGCGCTGTAAAAAGGCCTTCTGTCTCTCTGAAGGAGCCAACTCCACTCCGAGATCAAGCAGCTTTTCCCGGTCCATAGGAGTAATAATACCACCGCCACCAGCGGACTTTGGAATCGCTCCATCATTTGCTCCTATCAAATACATGGTCTTGATATCCGAAAGTCTGGTACGCTCCATATCTCCCACAAAGACACAATCCTTGGCAGGTGGAATCATACCGATAGAAATCGCCTCAAATCCCGACATCAGAATTTCCTGGTACTCTTTTATGGTAAGGCTGTCCTCCCCTAAAATCGTCACCAGCTTATCCAAAAGATCCATACCGCAGCCATAGATTTGTCTGTATTGGCTGGCCTTTACCGAATCGCCTTCCTCATCATATTTTTCTGCCATCTGGCTTAGTTTTTTATAGACTTCATGATACTGTAAAAATTCATAGAGACCTACGGTAATAGCCGAAACGTCAAACTTTGCTTTCTTGGTGATATGATCATATTTGGCAGCATTATCTTTTGATGCGGCTATGACACTTTTTTCAAAAGCCAAAATTCCATCAAAAAAACGAGTCCGCAATTCGTTTAGTTCAAGCAGAATTTCCGGCGTATATTTTTTTGTTCGAATTTCAAAAACGGAGGCATATTTTTTCCTGCCACGAATACCTGTCGCCAAAATATAATTTTCAAAAAAGTCTATCTCTTCCGGTGTAAAATCCGTCATGCCACATCGCAGATAACGCATCACCGTCTCGTAGCTAAAGCCCTTTTGTAAGATATCAAACAAGGCCGAGATAAACTCCGTCATAGGATGGAATACAATCTCCGCCTTGGCATCTAGGAAAAAAGGAACATGATATTGCTTCATAACTGATGGCACAAGATAGCGATAATCCTCTAATCTGGCACAGACAATGGCAAACTCACTGTAACTTCTCTTTTGACTGCGAACCGCCTTTTCTATCTCACTTACTGCATAGGCCAGTTCCATACGAGGATTTTTAAGAGATACCAACTCCAAATCCGAGCATTCATAACTTTTATCGTAGGAATGAGAGTCCTGTCTAAAGAGATTGCTCTCAAGATGTTCTAATCTGCTATCTGGTGCGAAACGTCCCTTGCTACCATCTAAGATCACAGGATCAACTATTTCTATATTTTTTCTCTTTGCCAAAAATATCAATTTTTGCATGGCATTTTTGGTGATGGCAAAAAGTTCCGTCTCTTCCACTTTTCCAAAGATATCTTCTCTGTGGTCGCAGGTAAAAGTAACAAGCACTTTTTTTGCCAAAGATAAAAGTTTATCGATCACCTGATTTTGAATAGGCGTAAAGCCAGTAAATCCGTCGAATACAATTGTGGCGCCATTTAGAATCTTCGAGTCATCTGCCACCTGCAAAAAGAGCTGCAAAATCTGTTCAGTAGTGATATAGGTATCTTCTATCTTCTTTGAAAAAGCCTCATACATATGGGCCAAGTCCTTGCCTTTATCCTGCAAGGATGGACTAAGGTCCTTATTTTCCATGATCTCATAAAGCTGATCTGGGGAAATATCGTACTGGCGAAATTCTGACAATAAAGACTTGACCTGGGTAATATACCCAGGTCGCTTTATATTTTTTCCTAGTGTAGTTAATGATACTTCCTCTTCCTGCGCCACTTTACGAAGTAAGAGATTTTTTCCTGTCTCCTCTAATACCTCGAGAGTATCAGTCCCCAACTCATCAAATATACGATAAGCCAGGCGGTCGAAACTAAGAACATCGATATTCATGATTGCATGATTTGGATGCATATCCACAAGCTGTCTTTGGGTATGCATGGTAAACTGCTCCGGAACAATAACCAAAAAATTCTCTTTTGGATGAGCCCCAGCCTCTGCAATCACGTGGTCATAAAGATAAGTGGATTTGCCACTTCCGGCATTTCCAAGTATAAACTGTAATGACATAATACACTCCTAAGCATACAGATAATAGTCAACATGTAATGTTTACTAAATTTTAAAAAGGATCGGAATTGCCGAAAGCATCAAACTGATCAAAAGTATCGTTTGTCGTATTATTTTTTTGGTCTTCAATCTTTAGTGCATCATAAAGCATTGCACATGACTGGTAATAGTAAGGATTTACATAGAAAATTCCCAAAATACCAAAAGTACATATACTTAAGATCTGCCATCCGATAAATGTCAAATCAAACCAGAAGGCATCTAACTTGTTGCCATCCATCATGCGCTTACTGATAGCGAATGCATCTTCGTACTTCATGTCTGGATGATCTGCAAGCAAATATGGAATCATACGGTACTCATAGGATTTTACAATTCCAGGGATGATAAAAAGTAAGGTCCAAAGGTCTGTAAACAAATCACGCAAAAACATGATTTTGACATGCTCCAAATAATTTCCATCAAAGCCTACGCCAAAGGAATTGAACTTGCCATCTTCGTAGATATTCTGATAAAAATAACGATTACCACCAATGAGAAGCGGATTGAGAAGAAAAATCCTGACCAAAATACCAACAACAGAAGCACCCACCAAAAATGCTGCAATAATAGCGCCATAAGTCATCATGTAGGAAAATGCCTGTCCAAAAATTCCAGTTCCATAATAATTCATATCTGAATCAAGCGAATTGAAATTTGCTGTGATGGATGGTGTAACACTTCCTCCGATTGCGATGGAAGTAATTAATGCTGCTAATACCAACTTCCAATAATTTCCATGTAGTCTTTCTTTTGCTTTTCCTTTTAAAACTCCATTATCCCACATAATGCTACCTCCTATTCTTCATTCATCTTTGCAAGCTTTGCTGCCTGATCTGCAGCGATACATGCATCAATAATCTCCTGTATATCCCCATTCATAATCTTATCTAGCTTGTAGAGAGTAAGATTAATTCTATGGTCAGTCACACGGCCCTGTGGGAAGTTGTAAGTACGGATTTTTTCAGAGCGATCTCCCGTACCAATCTGACTTCTTCTGGCCTCTGCCTCTGCGTCCTGTTTCTTTTGCATCTCCAAATCATAGAGCTTTGCACGAAGAAGGGCGAAAGCCTTTGCCTTGTTTTGAAGCTGTGATTTTTCTGTCTGTGAATAGATGACAATACCTGTCGGGTAGTGAGTCAGACGAACAGCAGAGTCCGTGGTATTGACACACTGACCACCATTTCCAGAAGCACGCATAACGTCGATACGAATATCCTTGTCATCGATCTGTACATCCACTTCCTCAGCCTCAGGCATAACAGCTACAGAACATGTAGAAGTCTGAATACGACCCTGAGACTCTGTTTCAGGCACACGCTGTACACGGTGTACTCCTGATTCGTATTTCAATACAGAATAAGCGCCATCTCCGGTAACCATAAAGTTAACTGACTTCATACCGCCGATACCTGTATCATCTGATTCAAGCAGCTCTACCTTCCAGCCACGGCTCTCCACATAATGCACATAGAGACGATACATCTCTGCCGCAAATAAAGCAGCTTCCTCTCCACCTGCACCAGCACGAATTTCCACGATAACGTTTTTGTCATCATTAGGGTCCTTTGGCAAAAGTAAAATCTTGAGAGTATTTTCCAGTTCCTCGATACGTTTTTTTGCAGAAGAAAGTTCCTCCTTTAACATATCACGCATCTCTTCGTCTGACTCTTCCTCCAAAAGGGCCAAAGAATCATCTACAGTCTCGTTGCAAGACTTGTACTCCTTGTAGGCCTCTACAATAGGAGCAAGATTGGCCTGCTCTTTCATGAGCTTACGGAAACGATTGGTATCGTTAGCCACATCTGGTTCACTGAGCAGATTCATAACTTCCTCATAGCGAAGTATGAGGTCTTCTAATTTATCAAACATATTTTTCTCCTTGTCTTTCAATCCTATTTATTTAGACGTGCAAATACAACACGGTCATTTTTTGCATAATCTTTTTTTACAGTGACATCACAAAATCCCGCCTGGCTTAAAAGTTGCGGTACGGATTCGCCCTGATCAAAACCAATTTCAAAAAAGATATAACCTCCCGGATTAAGATGCTTTCCGGCTTCATTTATAATTTTACGATAAAAATACAGGCCATCTTCCATTCCATCCAAAGCAAGCCTTGGTTCATAGGAAATAACCTCCGGCATCAATTGCTCTAATTGGCCTGTCGCAATATATGGAGG
>CAVIOJ010000150.1:0-9767 GCA_963644225.1 Lachnospiraceae bacterium
AAAGATTATTAAGCGCGGCTCTTGTCGCGCTTTTTTGCCTGTCTTTTATGACACAATCGGTTTTGGCAGATGAAAAAGTCGACGCAACCACATCTGCTACGGTAGATGCTTCTGCAGATTCCAAGGTCGATTACAATTCCTACATGCAGACAACCTTTGATGGAAATACAGACAATTTCCACAGCGAGATGGCTGCTATTGCAACGACACAGGATGGACGTATTTGGGTTGGTGGTTATTCCGGACTCTATAAGTACGACGGCAACGATTTCGGCCTTTTGGATGGTATTCCTTCCGTAAAAAATGTCAACTGCCTCTATGTGGATTCCAAAGATCGTGTCTGGGTAGGAACCAATGATTCTGGTGTCACAATTTTGGTCAGCACATCGGAGTCCTATAGCTTTGATACGGAAGACGGTCTGACTTCCAATTCGATTAGATCCATTGTTGCTGATGCTGTGGGCAATTATTTTGTTGCTACATCAGACGGGGTCACAGTTTTCTCCCATGCAAAAAAATGGAAGATAAAAGAGAATTTAGAAGGCATTACCAATGTGGCGCAGATGACTGCAGATGATAAAGGAAATGTCATCATCGTTACTGAAAAAGGGGAACTCTTTTGGCTTCGGGATGGTAAAATCACAGATTCTCCGCTGTCAGATGTTATCGCCGGAGATGTTTGGTCCGCTGAATTTACTTCAGATGCCAGAATTATTGTGGTTGGCTCCGATGGAATGGTTTACTCTTTTGACAACAGCGGCGCTTCACCTGTTTTGCAAAATACCTGTCAATTGCAGGAAGACGAGGGGATAAACTCTACTACAACCATTGACGATGGAACTACATTTCTCTGCTGCGACGATGGCGTTTGGATGTGGAATACAGAGGGACAGCTTGAAAAATTAAATACAGGCAATTTCTCAAGCTCCATCGATCATATGATGAAGGATTACCAGGGAGATTTGTGGTTCACATCTTCTAAACTTGGGCTTTTAGAACTTAGTCCATCTCCTTTTAAAGAACTCTTTTCCAAGACCAATAGCAATTCGGTTGTGAATTCTACGGAAAAATGGGATGGACTTCTCTTTTGTGGAACGGATGATGGACTTGTAATCTATGATGAGTCTTCAGAGACTACTATTGACAATTCTCTCACTCAGATGCTTTCAGGCGTTCGTATCCGTTGTGTGTTCAAGGATAGCCAGAACAATTTATGGATTTCTACTACAGGGAATGGCCTGTACTGTATCAGCGGTACGATTTCTTCTTTTTCTGTTCGCAATATTACCGATGAAAATAACATGCCAGGGGCAAAACTGCGCCAGGTGTATGAACTTTCAGATGGTCGCATTGCTGTATCGGGAGATTCTGGATTTTTTATTTTAAAAGATTTCGTGGTCCAGGATGATTTCACAGCAGATAGTGGTATTGCCAACGAAAAGACTCTTTGTCTCCTCGAGGTGGGAGATACTCTATATGCGGGATCTGACGGTGGTGGAATCACCAAGATTGTTGATAACAAGGTAGCAGGTTCTGTTACAAAAGCAGATGGCCTGTCTTCGGATGTCATTCTTCGTATGGTTTTAGATCCGGTAAATAACGGGATTTTTGTCGTGACAAGTAATGGACTCAACTATATAGCAAAGGATGGAACAATCACTTATCTTGACAAATTCCCTTACAGCAACAACTACGATATTATCTGTGAGTCCAATGGCATCTGTATTGTTTTGGGAAGCGCAGGTATCTATATCGCCACAGTTGAGGATTTGATTGACAATGAAAAGACAAACTACCGACTTTTAGATAAGCGGTGTGGTCTGCGTTCGGCTCTTACTTCTAACGCTTGGACCGCCTTGGATGGAAGCACCTTGTATCTATGCTGCAATGATGGCGCAATCAGTATAGATTATGGCGATTATATCAGCATGGAGCATGAATACCGGATTATATTTTCCGATGCTTCTGTAGAAGGTGAGGAGATTTTCCCAGAGGAAGATGGTCTTACCATTGATTCGTCCGTAATCAATCTGGCCTTCCATATTGAAATACTCAACTACTCATCTTTTGACCCTTATATCACCTATTATTTAAAAGGATATGATGATGATGTTACTACGGTAAAACTCAGTCAGTTGAGAGTGATGGATTATACAGGACTTCCCGGGGGTGAATATACCCTCTATGTCAACGTATATGACGACTTGGATGGAGATGTTATATCCTCAAACAGTTTTTCCATTGTGAAGGAGAAAAGCCTCAAGGAGAGTTTTGGATTCCGTTTTGTCCTCGTCATAGCTGCCACGCTGCTTGTGGCAATTTTTGCCTGGTTTGCAAGCCAGTATCGGTCAAGAAAGACCATGGACAGACAGCGATATGAGATTACTCGCGTAAACACTCAGATGCGGATGAGCCGTCAGACGGTTGTTGCTATTGCAAAAGCGGTAGATGCCAAGGATCCTAGTACCATCAAGCATTCTTATCGTGTTTCCGAATATTCTTTTGCCATTGCAAAGCGTTTTGGCCTTTCAGCTGAACAGTGTGAAAATATTCGCCAGCAGGCCTTACTGCACGACATAGGAAAAATCGGAATTCCGGATTCTATTTTAAATAAGCCTGGAAGCCTGACAAAAGAGGAATACGAAATCATGAAGTCTCACGTTACAAAAGGAGCGGAGATTTTGAAAGATTACAATCTGATAGAAAATGCCAGTGTGGGAGCTCTTTATCACCATGAGAGATACGATGGCGGCGGTTATCCGTCGGGATTAAAAGGGGCCCAGATTCCGCTGGAAGCCAGAATCATAGGTCTTGCGGATGCCTTCGACACTATGGCATCAGATCAAATCTACCGCAAGCAGTTGCAGATGGATGAGATTATCGCGCAATTAGAGGCAGAAAGCGGCCGTCAGTTTGATCCTATTTTGGTTACCATTTTGCTTGCTGTTCTTCGAGATGGAGAAATCAGTGTTGCCAGTTTCTATAAGACGGACAAAGAGATGTAAATATATCTTACAACGAGTCGAATTTTCAGACTTTTTGTTGTAAAAGAAAATTTGTAGTGCTACTATATTTTTGTTAAGTACCGCTTGGATGTGGTTTCTTATAAATGAGCTATATTTTGATCCAGTAGAAGCTTGGACTCCTGCTGGGATATCTAGATGAAGGAAGAGGCTATGGAAAAGAATAAGAGCAGAGCAGGTGTGCTAAAGAGATCACTTATCATTTTACCTATTGCTATTGTGGCAATTTTTGTTGGAGAACTCATATATCTCCATAATTTCAATAGCAAGGTGCAGTCTTTTTCAGGAGAAGAGGCTGGAGACAAATATGTAACCATGGAACTTGGTAAACGTGATGGCGAGAGCAATACCTGGCTAAAACGTAACTATCAACTCTATGGAGATACGGTGGACTTAGAGGCACAGACCTATGACGGCGTTATCGTCAATACCACGGATTATGAAATCAGAGACTGGCAGATGCGGGTTAATATCCATTCCAAGTGTTTCTTGAACAAGGCGTGGTGCGGAACCGTTGAAATTCATCAGGATGTCAATGGCAAGGAAAAGGTTCAGACGGTAGACCTTAGAACAGTCGCTCCGGAGGATATGGAGTTAGACTATCTATACGATGGCGACTTGCTGATTCCACTTTACGATGGGGATTATTTGATTTATTATCCTTCCACTTCGGATGGAGAACTTCCACTGGCTGCTGATAAAAAGTTGACGATAGGTATTATTCTCTACTATCTCGACGAACCTGATTTGAGCGATTTCACGGTAAGTTATAGCTTCAATCGTACTTTTTCTCAGGGCGGCAATGTCTACCTGATAATTTTGCTTATTATTATCTGGCTGTTAGCACTCCTTATGTATGTGGTATCCCGTGTTACCTACAAGCAGACGGTCAAGGAGATGGAGATTAAAAAATCCGGAATCCTTAGTATGTCGGATATGTATTCCATCATCTACATTATCGATTTGAAAAAGAACGAACTGATGCCAGTTTCTGCTGATCCTGAATCGGAAAAATTGCGCCCTAAAAACATGTCCGCATCCGATCAGCTCCGCAATATGTTTGAATACGACTGTATGGATGCTTACAAGGAAATGGCCTTGGAATTTAGTGATTTCGCTACATTAGAAGAGCGTTTCCAGGGACGTAACAACATCGTATTCGAGTATGTCAGCGTCAATTATGGCTGGTGCCGTATCCGCTTCTTTGCCATGGACAGAGAAGAGGGAGCCCCTCTGGAAAAAATTGTATTTACAATTCAAAATATCAACGATGAGAAGGCTGAGATGGAGTCGATTTCTGCCCGCGTTGATGAAGTAGAACACGAGAGCAAGGCCAAGAGCGCCTTCCTCGCCAATATGTCTCACGAGATTCGTACACCGATCAACACCGTAATCGGTCTCAATACAATGATCTTGCGTGAGTCCAAGGAGCCTGCTATCCGCTCTTATGCTAAGAGTATCAGCAATGCTTCCAACATGCTTTTGTCCATCATCAATGGAATCCTCGATATGTCAAAAATCGAGGCCGACAAGATGGAACTCGTGCCGGAGGAGTATTCTCTCAAGGAACTTCTCTTGGATGTAGTAGGTATGGTAAAGACAAGAGCAGAATTTGAAAAAATTGCCTTTGTATGTGATGTGGCTGAAAACCTGCCAGACCGCTTGTATGGTGATCGCATCCGCATCAAACAGGTACTTATCAACCTTATTACCAACGGAGCCAAATATACCGATGAGGGAACCGTCAAGCTTTCCATCTTTGGCAAAGTGCATGACGGACAGGTACATCTGCTCGTCTCAGTAAAGGATACCGGTATCGGTATTCGTGAGGAGGATTTGTCAAATCTGACCCAGCGTTTCGCTCGTTTTGACGAGGGGCGCAATCATTCTCTTGAGGGAACGGGACTTGGCCTGAATTTGGTTAGCAGTATCTTGGGGCTTATGGATTCCAAACTTAATGTCATCAGCGAGTATGGCAAAGGTAGTGAGTTCTATTTTGAAATTGAACAGGGACTTGTGGACGAGACTCCAATTGGCAAGGTGGATTTCGATACAGAGATTGTAGCTGATGATATCTATCAGGTTCTCTTCACCGCACCAAATGCCAAGGTCTTGGTGGTAGATGACAATGCCATGAATCTCAATGTCTTTGTGGAACTTCTCAAGGAGACAAAACTTCAGATTGAGACGGCCAGTTCCGGATTTATTGCCTTGGAAAAGACCAGAAAAGAGCCTTACGATATTATCTTTATGGATCATATGATGCCTGATATGGATGGAGTGGAGACCTTCCACCGCATCCGTGCCCAAGCGAGTGGACCAAATGCCAAGACGCCAGTGATCGTCCTTACAGCCAATGCCTTAAAGGGAGCCAAGGAAGAATACAAGGAGATCGGCTTTGATGATTTCCTTTCAAAACCAATCCAATCAGAAGTGCTTGAACGCATGATTTTGACTCACTTAGATCCAAAGAAGGTAGAAAAAACTCAGGGAATTGCAGAAGAAAAAGAAGAAATAGAAGAGATGCAGATGCCAGTCATCACTGGAGTGGATGTGGCATTTGGTGTTACACATACCGGTGGACTCAAGAGCTACATGGGCATTTTAAAGCAGTTTGCCAATGTGGCAGCAACAGACTTGGAGGAACTTTTATCTTACAAGGATGCTATCGCCGCAGATACAGCTGACCGCGAGGCAATCAAGAGTTATCGCATCAAGGTACATTCCATGAAAGCATCAGCCAATATCATGGGTGCCTTTATGGTATACGGACTTGCGGCTCTTCTTGAAAAAGCAGCCAAGTTTGAAAATGTAGAAGAGATTTTACAAGTTACACCTTATTTTGCCGATATCTGGCAGGAACTCGAGGCCTCTGTAAAAGAGAGTTTGCCTGAGGAAGTGGTAGATGAAAATGCCAAGGAAGTAGACGATGAGACTTTAGAATCGCTGCTTCATCTTCTAGAGACCAGCATCCGCGCCTATGACATTAAAAATGCGGATTCTGTTGTGGAAAAATTAAAGGGTTACAAGTGGGACGAGGCTAAGACGGCCGTCCTTTCGGATATGGAAAATGCCGTGGCCAACTTAGATGCCGACGCAACCATAGAATTGTGCAAGAAATTGCGAGATAAAACGGAGTGAGTATTACGATGACAAGAGAATGTGATTTTTTATTCTTAGGAGATGGGGAACTGTCTTTTATCATGCATTCCCTGATGGAAAGCCTGAGCAATCACGGCTTCGATACGGAAAAAATAGATGCCAATCTAAGAGATATAGAGCAAGTTGGCTCCATGCCGAAATACTTTGTCGCAGAGGCAGAAGTCCTTTTGGCAAAGGCAGATGCCAGAGCTTATCTCTACGACCGCTGTATCGAGTTCAACCGCAAGGTGATTGTGGTGGGCTATGGCAGCAGCCTAAGAAGCCTATATGATGTCAGTGCCAGCAACGTGATAGCAAAGAGTTATGAAAGACCTGTCAACAACAACGAAGTGGCGGAAGAACTAAAGGAATTGATTTTTGATTTCAAGGAAAAAGAAACCAAAAAGAATATTTTAGTGGTAGATGATTCCCCTACTTTTTTGCGTCTGATGAGTGAGTGGCTAGAGGGAGATTACAATGTCAATGTGTGTCCTTCCGCATCGGCAGCCTTTCATATGATTGAGACCAACAAACCGGATTTGATTTTACTTGATTATGAGATGCCTATCTGCAATGGCGCACAGTTCTTGCAGATGCTGCACTCTGAACCTTCCACGGAAAAAATTCCCGTCATGTTTTTGACTTCCAAGGATGATGCACAGACGGTAAAATCCCTATTGGCATTAAAGCCACAGGGCTATCTTTTGAAAAATCAGGCGAAAGATAATACATTGTACGCGATTGCGCAGTTTTTTATTAAGGAGCAGATGAAATAATGGCAACACTTGGTTTTGAAATATGTCTTGTGGTCTCGATCATTGTCGTGATACACATGGCAGCGAGAAACTACGAAAATATCAATATCTATGACTGGACCATCGTTTTAATGGTGCCGATAGTGGTTTTAGGCTACTGGTTAAAGTCTCAGGTGACTACACCGGAAGCGGCGGAGATGGCATTTTGCTTTATCTATCTAGATAGTTCCGTCATGCTGATGGTGACAGTATTTGCCATGCTCCACGCCTTTGCCGTTCGAGTCAATCCATGGATCAAGTTTTTGGGATACGGAACAGCACTGGCCCACATAGCTGTTGTATGGTGTTCATTTGGCACCAAGTTGTATTATGCTACCATGACAGTCACCCAGACTGCAGCAGGTAGTGTGACCAAGATGACTTCTGGCCCGCTAAAGATTATCCATGTGATTTACTTGGCAGCGGTCATGTTTGTCATTATCGCTATTTTAATTGTCGCTTATTTGAAAAAAGGAACCCACTCTAGGAGAGTACTTCTCAACTATTCTGTCATTGCAGTTTTATATATTATTATATATGCCGTTGAGACCTTGATAGATGTGGACTTTACCATGCTTCCATATCTCTACACACTGGCCGTCATTTTGATTGCTATCAATTACGACCATACTCACATGCATGACATTTCCAGCATTATTTCCCAAAATCAAAAGTATTTTGGTAAGAGAGGCTATATTGCCCTTGATTTGCAGCAACGCTATATGAGCTGCAATGAAAAGGCTTATGATTTTGTGCCATTTTTGAGAGAACAACGTGTGGATGAATATCTGCCGGCTGATGACCGACTCTTCTCTTCCATGATTACCCAGTATCATGCCAATGGAGTGACACAAAAGAAATTCAATGTAAATAAGATGACTTGTATCTGCGAGATTTCAGAACTTTCACTGCGCCGCGATGGCAAGACTCAGGGCTATCTTTTTGATATACGAGACGCCACAGAGGAACAGCGAGCCATCGATGTCATGACTTCCTACAATGAGACCCTCAATGCAGAGATTGAAAAGAAGACAGAAAATATAATCGACATTCAACAAAAGATAACCGTTGGAATGGCCAACATCATTGAAAACCGAGACAACAATACCGGTGGTCATGTAAAAAGAACCAGTGATGTCATCGGTATCCTTGTGGATGAATTGGCAAAATACAAAGACTCTGGTGTCGATCCCGAGTTGGCTGAAGATATCGTTCGTGCCGCACCTATGCACGACATAGGAAAGATTTCCATCGATTCCAATATCTTGTGTAAGCCGGGCCGCCTGACAGATGAAGAGTATGACATTATGAAGACCCACTCTACCAAGAGTGGAGAGATGGTACATATCCTTCTGGATGGTGTCGAGGAAGAACATTTTGTTAAAACAGCATTTAATATTGCTAGATACCACCACGAAAGATGGGATGGAACAGGTTATCCGGAAGGCCTGGTTGGAACCATGATTCCTCTCGAAGCCCGTATCATGGCGGTGGCAGATGTCTATGATGCCTTGGTCAGCAAGCGCTGCTACAAGGAGCCGTTTTCATTTGAAGAGGCCAGAAATATCATGTTAGAAGGTATGGGCCGCCAGTTTGATCCTGGCATGGAAAAAGTATTTACCAATTGTTGTGAAAAGTTGGAGGATTATTATAAATCCAACTTATCCCAGACAGAATAAGAATTATTTTTGTGCATTTCTCATCTAGATAGTTGCTGGTATTTTTGCTAGTATAGACGAAATATTTGAAAAGGAGATGAGAATATGCACAAAAAATTTGACCATTTTATTTCATATGCTTTTATCACTTTAGGGGCTATTCTTGCCAGTTTCTCTGTCGCTTGTATCCTTCTTCCAAATGATGCAATCGACTACGGAACAGCAGGTATAGCCATTCTTATTAGCAAGATGACAGGATTCAACCTCTCTCTTTGCGTATTCTTTGTTTTCCTGCCCTTTCTCATTGCGGGAGTCGCCTTTCTTGGCAAAAGTTTCTTCGCAAAGACGACTGTAGGTTTTGCGGTTTATACCGTTGGTCTTGCTTTCTTTGAAAAAATCCCTTTTGAACTGGATACCGAGCATTTTCTTGCCGTAGCTTTTGGAGGAGCCATTCTTGGAGCCGGCCTTTCTTTGATTCTGCGAAACGGGGGCTGTATCGATGGTTCCGAGATTTTTGCCAATATCATCACGAAAAAAATCTATGATCGTACCGGCAAGGATTACAGTATGTCGACCATCCTGATTGCCTTCAACCTGGTGGTTTACGCGGCAGTCTTTGTCTGCATCAATCGTACAGCCGCCATGATGAGTTTGCTCGTCTATGTCATAGCGACAGCCATCATCGATCACTTTACGGACCACTACGAAGCCATCAAGCAGGTGACTATCATCACCAAGGATCCGGAGGACTTGATCGAGGATATCCGCGTAAAACTCCACAAAACCTGCACAGTAATTGATTCCGTGGGAGCCATCGCAGGAGAAAACAAGACTTTGATCTGCTACGTGAACTATTTTGAACTGCAGCAGATGCGTGACATCATCTCGGAACATGCGGGGACTTTTTCTACGGTCTCTACGGTGGATGAAATCTTGAGGTAAAGTTTATTCTCGATTTAATTTATGACAATTTCATACTTTTCTTTGAAAAAAAGCACATTTTTCTTGCTTTTCATTGCAAATAGTGCGACAATTATTGTGCTCTAATAAAATTGTCGCAAATATTAGTTGAAAAAGAGGTTGACAAGTATGAGAGACAGAGAAATAATTCCTAACAGCACAGCACAGCACAGCACAGCACAGCACAGCAC
>CAVIOJ010000151.1:0-8400 GCA_963644225.1 Lachnospiraceae bacterium
GCACAGCACAGTAAGTGTGCGCTTTTTTGTAAAAAACGAATATTTTATGTCTGAAAACAGCGTGATATAGGCGAGGCCTATGTACGCTGTTTTTTTATATATAAAAGTAAATATAAAACTTAAAGAGATAAAAAGGAGGACATTACATATGATCAAAAAAGGAGGATGTTACATATGAAAAAGAAGATTATGGCAGGGATACTTGCTCTTACAATGATACTTACCATGATGCCTGTAAACGGCAGTACCGTCAAGGCAGCGAGTGATGTAACCCTATTAAACGATGGATATCCATATGGTAAGGATATGTCGGAGAAATCGGTCACACTTGTCATGGATGCGCAGGGGGAAGGTCTCACATACCAGTGGCAGAAGGCGGATGCTAAAGATGGTAACTATTCGGATATTGATGGTGCGACTGGAAGTACATATACGATAAGTACACCTACTAAAACGATAACTATAAGGGGTAATGATGGTAATGATATTGAGGAGGAAGTGCCTGATTATTCCCAATTGACTTGGTATAGATGCGTGGTTGGTGGGAATACATACAGCAAGGCTGTTGAGACTGTGTATCCGAATGTAGATGTGGATGACGATGACTACTATGTCGATTCTAATGGTAGAAGATGGACAAATCCTATGTCTAGTTGGTATATAAGCAATGGCACTATGGCATATATGGTAGGCCAAATTGAATATGATAATAAGGAAATTACTGTATTTGATGCTACAGGACTTTATACAAAAGATGGCAAAGACTATATGCTATGTACTAGCTATGGCGAATGCTGGGAGATGTATGACCCGTCGGGTAGCTATAACGTATCACTAGATGCCTTACGTGTTTCCTTTAATGAGTCTAACGCCTATGACCTTATTTTTGAGGCAGACCTACCTGATGGAGTGCAGGCTTTTTCCTTTGGCGCTGACACTCAGTTGGGAAGTAGCGCAACTAGTGGAAACTATTATGATGCTGCCGCACTTCAAGCTATGACCAGCAGGGGAAAATTAAAACAGATAGCCATGATAGGTGCAGCGAGTGTAGCTGATGCGGATGATGCAGATCCTGCATTTGTTATAAGCCCAATTGACGAGTGCAGTCAGTTTTGGATTGGAAATTTTTACTCTCGAGAACCATACTCGTTTAATACTAGTGTAGATGATGGAGTTAAGGAGAAAAAAACAATAAGCGAAGTCTCTGGCGTAGCCACTCTTCTAGAGGACGAAGATTCCGGTATGACCATGTCCTGGACAAATGTTGAAAGCGGCGGCTCTGTCAGGTTTAAATTTGGTGTAGGTAGTGTAAGGGATACCGGTGCAGTTCGTACCAAAGTAAACTATAGGGATGAGGTACTTTATGGCCTCGATGCAAACAAAAACTATGTCATATCTTATACAGAAGAGGGAACCGATTATTCCTATATAATTACAACAGATAAAGATGGCCAGTTGCCATTGACAGGTAAAGATATTAATAGTCGAGAGTATGACTTTATGGGCAAATCAATCAATGTTGCCAAACAAGGCTCTGAAGACTTGTCAGCAGATATGACTATTGCTGCTAGACCAACGACTCCTAACAATCCATCGGAATTAGGTGGTAATGGTTCTGATACATCGTCAGGCAGCACACCACAGTTGGTAGAAAAAATCGAGATTACGGAACTGGGTACTACTTCCTTTACCGTTAATCCTATTTCTGGACAGGAATATTCTTATTCTACAGATGGAGAAAACTGGACAACCTTGACTGATGCGAATAAGGATGCTTCAGGTCACTATGTGGCGACTGGACTAAGTGAGGGAAGCCCCGTTTATATAAGAACTCGTGTGAGTGCTACTGATAAGACTTTTGCATCAGCTTGGTCAGAAACGACTACACTTAAACTTATGAATACCATAAAGGCTACAGTTACCGCCTATAGTGGTACCTATGACGGACAGAGTCATAATATTACAGTGGCTTCTGAAACTGAGGGCGCGACAGTCAAGTACAGCTTAAATAAAAACAGCAACTATAGTACAGAAGATCCAGAATTAAAGAATGCCGGCAAATATACAGTTTATTATCGCGTGGAAAAAGAGGGATGTTATCCATCTTGCGGATCGTCTACTGTTACGATAGGTAAAAAGGAAGTTGAGCTTACATGGCCAAATACGTCTCTTACCTATAATGGAACTACAAATCTTCCAACGGCTACAGTTTCTGGCGTCGTAGAGGGAGATGAGTGTGTAGCTAATGTAAGTCTAAATGGTTCTGGCTCGCCAGTAAATGTAGGTTCTTACACAGCTAAGGCTACTCTTTCTAATAACAATTATGTGATAAAAAGTGGACAGGGCCAACAGAGTTTTTCTATTGTAAGAGCCAATAAAGTGGAAACACCAACTATTACAGCTGTAGATGAAACAGTAGCAGGAAAGAAGGATGGCAAGGTTTCTGGTCTTACCACTGAGATGGAATATAGACTGTCTGGCCAGACAGATTATGTATCTGTTACGGATCCTGACATGACATTTGATTGCGGAACTTATGAGATCAGATACAAAGAAACTGATAATTACAATGCATCAGAACCAGTTAGTGTTACCATAGCTGCAGGTGAAAAACTAAGGATTAGCCTTTCAAATTCGACACAGGAAGATCCTGGATATACCATTGATTACGATAAAACTGAAGTAGAGTGGGATGGAAGCATTAGCTTTACTATAGCTACAAAGGAAGGTTATACAAAATTACCTACTTTTGCAGTCACTGTAAATGATGAGACCATCACTCCGGATAGTACTGGTAAGTATACTATCAACAATGTACAATCAGACCAGGTTGTAACTGTTACAGGTATAGAGGATATTACAAATCCTACTGGCCAGATAACACTTGGTACAAATGTATGGAAGACATTTTTAAATGAAATCACATTCAATCTTTTCTTTAAAGAGACACAGCATGTAACTATAGCACCAGACGATAAAGGCAGCGGATTAGAGAGCACAGAGTACTATCTGTATACTCCGACAGCGGACAAGTCGTCTTTAGACCTTGATGCATTGGCAAGAATTACTACATGGACCGAAGGCACGGAATTATATATTAACCCAGATGCTACATGTATAATTTATGTAAAGATTACTGACAAAGCAGGAAATGTAACTTACATTTCATCAGACGGTATTATAGTTGATAACACATCTCCTGTAGTAGAGGGAATATCAGATGGCTATACCTATTCACAGGACCAGATACTAAATATTACTGATGCAAGTCTTAAGTCTGTAACCTACAAGGTTGGAACAGGTGATTCTGTTACACTGACACCTCAAGAGAATGGAACTTATATTTTACCTATAGCTTCTATTGCCAAGGAGCAAGGCACAGAAGACATCATAGTTACTGTGGAAGATAATACCGGACATAAAACTGTAAGATCGATAAAAGCAGGTCATGTATATGATAAGGGAAGTGTAGTTGAGCCTACAGCCTTAGAAAAAGGATATACCCTTTATACTTGTACACATTCTACCGACGGCACACCATGTGGCATGACACATAAGGACAGTTACGTAATTCCATATGGCTTGGATAGAACAGCAGCAAATGATAAAGCAGGCATTACTACTATTAAAACTGGTGCTGAAAACAAGTTGACGGATACTACATTATCTGCTGAAGACAAGACTTTCTACCAGGATGTTGTTACCAAAGCAAATCAGATGCTTGCTGATATTGCAAAGGCAGAGGCATTGAAACAGGAAATAGATGAAATGAATATTCCTGGTATTACAAATCCTACGGCTGATGATGCAACCACGTTAAATAATGCTTTGATAAAGATTAACGCGCTTTTGAATGTGGATGATACAAGCACACCGACACAGAGCCTGACCGAGACACAGGTAGAGGAACTTGAGGCCTTAAAGGCAGTAGTTGAGGGAAAACTTGGTCTGATTGATGAGGTGAGTGAAGGTATCAAATCTATCAAGAATGGTACCGCTGATATATTAGGTGTAGATGCAATCAATAATATGGAGACGGTTACCGCAGATGACCAGGAACAGCTAGAAAAAGTTCTTTTGCGAATTGAAACCTTCCAAGAAAAATACAATTCTAATCTGACTGAAAGTCAGCGGAATACTTTAGAGACATATTATGCGGATGTATTTGCTAAACTCAAGAAAGCAGCTAAATTAGAAATTGATGAGAAACTAGAAGATGTCATAGGTCGTTTGAAAGCAGCTGTATCGGATGAGGATAAATTACAGACCTTGATTGAGACGGCGCGTGAAGTTGCAAGCAATGGAAAGACAGCTGTCGATGATACAACAAGCAGGGCAGCTTTGGTTGAAGCACGAGATACCGCCAAGGCAGATTTGGATAACATTGCAAAGGCAGAGGAAGCAGTAAATATTGTGCCGGAAATCATACCGGAAATCCAAGTCAGCGAAACCAGCAAGAAAGGCATCGCTCAGGAAGTGAAGAATGGGCTGGCTTCAGCAGGCATTGATAATGCAGAAGTGAAAGTGACTGACTACAGCAAGAACGCTGCTACGCTAAATAAGACTGGAAAAGTCACAGCGACAGTAGAAATCAATGTGGGCGACAATATCGAGACTGTAGAAATCGAAAAGGAACTGCCGAAGTTATCTTCATCCGTAGATTATAAATCTACAGTTACAAAGGATACACCGAAGACGAGTGTTAGCGTAGATACGAAAAGTCTGATGGAAAATGTACTTGGAGAGGAAGAACTCGATGCATTGGCAGAAGGCGGTAGCGCTGATATTACTCTAAGCGTCTCAAACAAAGATGCCAAGGTGACCAAGGCAGAAGAGAAGGCAGTTGCAGCAAAACTTGATAAGGATATGAAGATTGGAAAATATCTTGACATATCACTTTACTTAAGTGTGGTAGATGCAAATGGCCAGTTAGTTGTTGAAAATGAAAACATTCACGAGCCTGGTACTACATTTACCATCACGGTAAATATTCCGGATGAACTGAAAACTTCAGCTGACAAGACTAGAACCTATCAGATTATCAGAGTTCACGATGGCGTGGCAGAAGTACTTGATTCTGTATATGATGAGAGCAAGAGCACTCTTACATTTAAGACGGACAAGTTCTCAACCTATGCTATTGCCTACAGCGAAGCCGGTGGAACTGAAGCTGTAACATCTCCAAAGACTGGCGATAACGCAGCTGATATGCTTTACCTTTTGGTTCTTTTTGCAGGAATTGCTGTTTGTACTATTGGCAAAGAGAAAACTTACAACAGAAAAAAGTAGCTGTCTTGAGTAATGTATACTTCCGTGCTACAATAATCTCCGAGAAAAATGGTAGGAAATGAGGAGAGCCGGATGTTAACACAGTTTTCGAGAACAGAACTTTTATTAGGGAAAGACGGGATGAAGTCCTTGGAAAATGCCAGAGTCGCTATTTTTGGTATAGGCGGAGTTGGCGGATATGTCTGCGAGGCCCTGGTGAGAAGTGGTGTTGGCGAGTTCGATTTGATCGATGATGACAAAGTTTGTCTGACCAATTTGAACCGCCAGATCATCGCCACCAGGTCTACCGTAGGCAGATACAAGGTTGATGTGATGAAGGAGCGCATGGAGGATATCAATCCAAAGGTTGTGGTTCACACCTACAAGTGCTTCTTTTTACCGGAAAATGCTAGCGACTTTCCTTTTGAAAAATATGATTATGTGGTGGATGCCGTAGATACGGTGACTGCCAAGATTGAGCTGGTGATGAAGTGCCAAGAGATGGGCGTTCCAATCATCAGTTCCATGGGCGCGGGCAACAAGTTAGATGCCGGCGCCTTTATGGTGTCCGATATTTATAAGACCAGGATGTGTCCACTTGCCAAGGTGATGCGGCGGGAGCTGAAAAAACGTGGCGTGAAAAAGTTAAAGGTGGTATACTCAGAGGAAAAGCCAATCAGTCCAATCGAGGATATGGCCATCAGCTGCAAGACCAACTGTATCTGTCCTCCGGGCGCAGAGCACAAGTGCACCGAGAGGCGTGCTATACCTGGAAGTGTTGCTTTCGTGCCGTCGGTTGCGGGACTCATTGCAGCAGGCGAAGTAGTTCGAGATTTAACTGGTATCACGAGTTAGATTAGAAAGAGCGATTTTGCAGAAATTAAAGGCCGGATTAGAACAAGCGATTTTGCAGAAATTAAAGGCCAGATTAGAACAAGCAACTTGACGTAGATTAGGTACCAGAATACAGAACAGGAATTCTTATATGAAACACAAGATAAAACTTATCGCCACAGACTTAGATGGCACTCTTTTGACGGAGTATTCGCCAACTTGCTCTGAGGAGGCGATCACTCTTATTACAGAACTTACGAAAAAAGGTGTGATTTTCGCACCGGCCAGCGGACGCCAGTATTTTAACTTGAGAAATATGTTTGCCGCAGTAGACGGGGACGTGATGCATGTTTGTGAAAATGGCGCCCTTGTCCTATACAAGGATCAGGTGATTTTAAAGCGCCAGTTTGAAAAAAATCTTTCTTTAGAAATTTGTCACATGGTTTTAGACGATCCGGAGTGTGAGATTTTGATATCGGGAGAGCGGACTTGCTACGTGATTCCTAGAACTGACGGTTATGTAGACTATCTGCGCAATCACATTAAAAATGACGTCACTGTCATAGATGCGCCGGAGGATATTTGCGAACCTATCATCAAGGTTTCTTATTTTACGCCGGCTTCCCATCAAAAGGATGCAACGGAAAACTTTGAAAAAATTATTGATGGCAGATGCCAGATTATGGTTTCGGGCAATGAGTGGGCGGATTTCGCCCCTCATGGTACCGACAAGGGAACTGCCCTTGCAGCAGTAGGTGAAAAAATGGGGATACTCCCAGAGGAGATGGCCGCTTTCGGAGACAATGAAAATGATCGCGCCATGCTTTCTTTTGTGGGACATCCATATCTGATGGACCCATGCAACCCTACCATGGAGGACCTAAAGGTGAATCGCTGCCACCGTGTGGAAGATGTCCTCAGAGAGATTTTGGAGAGTATGGATTAATGCGTTATTACATAGCAGACTGTCATTTTTACCACGAGAGTCTAAATGACAAGATGGACATGCGGGGATTTGCCGATGCCGCCGAGATGAATGCCTACATGATTTCCCAGTGGAATAAAAAGGTGAAAAAGAAGGACGAGGTAGTTATCCTGGGGGATTTTTCCCTGGGAGATGCCTTGGAGACCAATGCGATATTAGATTGCCTAAATGGCAAGCTTTTTTTAATTATAGGAAACCACGACAATCGTTTTTTGCGAAGCAAGGAATTTAACCGGGACCGCTTTGGCTGGATACATCCCTATGCAGAGCTAAATGACGATGGCCGCAAGGTGATTTTGTCGCACTATCCTATCGCTTGTTACAATGGTCAGTATATAAAAAATAAAGAGGGATGCGCCAAGACCTATATGCTCTATGGTCATGTTCACGATACCCATGATGAGGTCTTGATTCAAAAATTCCAGGAGATGACCAGAGAAACTACGATTTTAGACCGGGATGGCAAAAAGCAGAATCTTTCCTGCAACATGATCAACTGCTTTTCCATGTTTAGTGATTATATGCCGCTTAGCCTGGATGAATGGATTGAAGTGACGAAGAAGCGACAAGACACAGAAAAACCACAAAAATAGTTTACCCTTCATTGCAAGGAAAAATAGCTTTTACTATAATAGATAGAAGGCAAACTAGGAGGTTATACATGAAAAAAGAAAATAAGAAGATGGCTCAGCAAAGAAGAGCAGAGGAAAGAAAGAAAGCGGCAAGACGTCGCCTGATACGAAATGTCGTTCTTGCTGTTTTGATTGTAGGATTTTTTGCCGGAATGATTGGCTATGGCATATATGATAGCAAGAAAAATGCATCAACTGATGCTGATACCACGGAAACTACGGAAGATACAAGTACAGATACAACTACGACGACGGATACTTCTGACGATTCTGATGAGGCACAAGACGACAGCCTGATTACGGATACTTCCTATGAGGTAGCAGACGGAGATACGGTCAATATTGACTATACTGGAGCTATCGACGGATTTGAGTTCGCTGGAGGATCAGACCAGGGCTATGATTTGACTATCGGATCTGGCACTTTTATCGATGACTTCGAGGAACAGCTTATCGGACACAAGGTAGGAGAGACGGTCGAGGTGGTTGTCAACTTCCCAGAGGACTATGATAGAACCTATACAGATGCCGATGGCAACTCTCAGAGCTTCAACGGAGTAGAGGCTACATTTACAGTTGTAATCAACGGAGTTCGCGACACATCTGCGGAGTAAATTTAAATTAGGGTGAGACTCTAAGCAGCAGGACAAACATAAGTAAGACAAACGTAAGTAAGACGAG
>CAVIOJ010000152.1:0-2166 GCA_963644225.1 Lachnospiraceae bacterium
TCTTGGGGAGGAGCAAAGGGAAATATCTATCAAGTCTATTGATCAACATTCAATCGTTCTTACCGATTCCGGATTTTTTCCAGCTATTATTTTATTTATAAAGACTTGGCGTGCATCTTGCATTGTATTTTCATTACCTAAGTGGAGACAGATACTTTTTTGATGACAAACTATAGAGAGGTTATCTTGTGAGAATTCAGGTACATCAGAAAGTTTTGAAAAATCGTATTTGAAATATACCACGAAGTCACAATGCGATGAATACGTAGTCTTTTTACAAAAGCTGGTGCGACACTATCTATGACAGTAATTGTAGAGACACTTTTTTCACAGGGGATGGAATACGAAATAGCGTCTTTATTGTAAGCCGGACGCGAAAGGGTGCGCCTGAAAGAAGAAAGCAATGCTGCTGGGGAGCAGTAGGCACATGGGCAAAATCATCTAACAAATAAAAAAAGTAAGACATGACGCAAATGGAAAAAGAAGTCAAGCTGATGTGCGCTGATACGAAACTTTTTGACGGGATGCACCAGGTGTAACTATTAACTATTGCCTCTTGAAAGGAAATGGAGGCAAGCATTTGGGGGAGGTAGAACAAGTAAAAATATGTGAAGTCGGTTTCCAAAAAGGAAACAAGAATGCAAACTGGTGAAAGTATTTTGCCGGTTAGAAACGAAAAAAGGGAGGCGCATCTTCTAGGAGGTGCGCCTGTTTTTGGACTTCTTAGTTCATAATATTTGGGCTTGTACTTTTTGAACTCATTTGTATTGGGGCTTATGGTTTCTGGGGTTTTATCAGTATTAGGACTCATATTTTTCCTATAATTTAGAATTTCGCGAAATGATATGAGTTATGTTATAATGAATCGGAATAAGCGCAAATTAAGAATTCAAACCGTTGTGGAGGATAATATGGCGAAAAAAATAAAAAGAAATCGTTCCTTGGGACGTGGAATAAAGCATGGAAAAGAACTGCCGATGCAGGCTTATATCATTGCAATAGCACTGCTTGTAGTAGTGATCGCAGGAATGATTTTTTTGATACGAAGATATACACCAACCAGAGAGCATATGGAACTGACAGAGTACTTTGAGTTGCGCCAGGAAGATCAGGCAGCAGTTATTTTAAACGGTTCCTATATGGAAGTGACTGACGAGGATGATGCGGTTTATGCCATTGTAAAAAATGATAGCATCTATTTTGAACTGAATTTCTTGAAGGACAATGTAGATGATGGTTATGTCTATGATTCTACAGAGGGAATTCTTCGTTACGCTACTGATTCGGAACTTATCACGGCAAACTTAAATAGCCCGAGTTATTTGGTGGATAGAACCAGGGCTGAATTGGGACAGGATATCGTGATTTCGGAAAATGGAAGTTACTTCCTCCTTGCGGATTTTGTCACCTTGTATACTGATATGAATTATACCGTGGCTGACTCTCCGGCCCGTGTGACCATTGAGACTGCTGGATATGAAAAAACAGTCACCACATTAAAAAGAGATGCAGCCCTTCGACGTTTTGGCGGCGTAAAGAGCAAGATTTTAAAAGATGCCAGCAAGGGAGACGAAGTCAGTGTCTTGGAAAATTATGGCAAGTGGAGCTATGTTTTGACAGACGATGGAGTCCTTGCATGTGTACAGAATCGTCGCTTGAACAAGACGGAGACTGTGACCGTTGCAAATAATCTTGAGAAGAGAACTTATAATCATATGTCTTCGGATGAGGGAATCATCCTGGGATGGCATCAGGTGACAAGCCAGGCGGCCAATAGCAGTGTATCAGAGGTTTTAGCTTCTTCTGATTTGAATGTCATTTCACCAACCTGGTTCACCATAGCCGACAATCAGGGAGATATCAACAGTTTGGCCAGCAGTGATTATGTCAGCTACTGCCACGAGAGAGGCATCCAGGTGTGGGGACTCTTTAGCAATATCGGAGACAGCAGCATTGATTCTACAGTAGTTTTAAACACCACATCGAGCAGAGATAACCTGGTAAACAATCTCATCAGCCAGGCCATTTCTTACAACTTAGATGGAATCAATGTGGATCTGGAGTCCTTGAGCGCCTCTGCCAAGGATGGATATATCCAGTTTATCCGCGAGCTTTCTAAAAAAAAAAAAAAAAATGACATCGTTTTGTCTGTAGATAACTACGTAC